>DATHRQ010000001.1:0-6120 GCA_035465095.1 Anaerolineales bacterium
CTACCGAAGGAGAATTCCTTGTAATGGATATGCCGCCTTATGTCCCTTGAAAAAGATACGAATAAACTATCCTTCCTGGCGCGAACATCGGCACTGGTTGCCTTTTTCTTTTTTATAGACAAGATCTTTGCGTTCGTACGCGAAGGGATCGTTTCCCGCATCTACAGGGACGAGGTCGGGCTTCTGGACGTTTTCAATTCAGCCAACAATGTCCCTGATGTCTTGTTTGCCCTGATCTCGGGCGGCGCACTGGCAATGGCATTCATTCCCCTGCTGCGGGAGTACCTCTCCACAAAGGGACAGGAAGCCGCATGGGATCTATTCTCTAGGGTGGCCAATCTCGCTTTTCTGGTTACGGGCTTGGCAGCCATCCCTGTTGCCATTTTTGCCCAACAACTTGTGGATACGGTTATTGTCCCCGGTTTCTCGGCAGAACAGAGATTTCTTGTCGCCGACCTGATGCGGCTTAATCTCATCAGTACGATCATCTTCTCGATCAGTGGTCTTGTCATGGCCAGCCTGCAAGCCAACCAGCACTTTCTGCTGCCTGCGCTGGCGCCCACGATGTATAACGTGGGGCAAATTTTCGGCGCTCTTGTTTTTGTACCGAGATACGGCATTCGCGGGTTGGTGTATGGCGTCATCTTTGGGGCGGCGCTGCATTTGCTTATTCAAGTCCCAGCACTTATCAAATTTGGGTTCAAGTGGACGCCCGCGCTCGATCTGCGTGACACCGGCCTGACCCAGGCATTAAAGCTGCTTGGTCCGCGCCTGTTGACGATGGGCGGCATTCAAGCCATTGTGATCGTGCGGGACTTTTTCGCATCGTTCCTCGACCAGGAGGGTGCCGTCACGGCGCTCGCGCGCGGCTGGCAGATCATGCAGGTGCCTGAGACGATCATTGGAACCGCCATTGCCACCGCGATCCTACCCACGCTCGCAGAATACGCTTCTGGCGAAAATTGGAGCGGATTCCGTTCAACGATCGAAAAGGCCCTTCGGGTTTTGATCGCACTAACCCTGCCGGTGGCGGCTGTCATGGCGGCAGGCATCAATCCCCTGGTTCGCGCCATCTTTGGATTCGACGAAGCAACATCAACCCTGATCACATGGACGACACGTGCCTACCTCCTCACACTGACAGGTTATGCCCTGCAAGAGATCGCGGCCCGTTCGTTCTATGCGCGCAAGGAACCGCTGTTCCCGCTGTATTCGATCATCCTGCGGCTGGCAATATTTATCGCGATCAGCATTGCCGGCATTACGATCTTCAAAAGCATCGGCACGCCGTTTATTGCATTTGCCGAGATCGCATTACTGATCGAAGCCACCGTTCTATTTATCTGGCTGAGCAAACGATTGCGTGAACCCATCGTCGTGTGGAGCGCAGTCGGCAGAGGCCTGGTTGCGGCGCTGATCGGAGGCGTAACAGCCTACGGCCTTGCAGTGATCGTACCCGGGTCCGCAGTGTTGACCGCGTTGTTGGGGATGGTTGTCGGGGGTCTGATCGCGCTACCCATCATCTGGTCTGAGATTAAATTGCTCTTAAAACTCTAAAAACAAGGACTGATATAATTCCGCCCATGACAGAATCGAATAACACCTCGGACAGCACACAACCCAGCAGGGCTGTCGAAAAACCCAAACCAAAACGCAGACGTACGTTTCTGCTTTATGCATTGATATTGATCGTCGTCCTCGGCGTTGCCCTTTTCAGCGGCTACCAATCGGGCCTCGCCGTCCGCCGGGATACACGCGCCCAGGCCATGAGCCAGCAGACTACCGAACAGTACCAAAGTGCGTTGGTGGACATCGAATTTGGACGTTATGAACTCGCCAAACAGCGTCTGGATTGGATCATTGCGAACGATCCTAATTTCCCCGGCGCGCAGGAGAAACTGACCGAAGTTCTGGTGCAGATCAACATGCAGGAAAATTTCGTTGCCCCCACAGCAACACCGTCACTGACCTCCACGCCCGATTTCAGCGGCGTTCAGGAAGCCTTCACACGCGCGCAACAGCTCATTGCCGCACAGGATTGGCCCGCTGCGCTCAGCGCCCTGGACGAGGCCCGTAAACTCGATCCGTCCTATCAGACCTCACAGGTGGACGGCATGTACTACTTTGCCCTGCGAAACAACGGCTACGACCTGCTCACCAAACAGGGAAACATGGAGGGCGGAATTTATTACATAACGCTTGCCGAGCGGTTTGGCATATTGGATAACAATGCCAACGGCGTGCGCGCAGGCGCGCGTGAATATCTGATTGGCGCGTCATTTTGGGAACTGGATTGGGAAAGAGCGGTCTTCTACTTCACGACCGTCCATAGCGGCTGGCCCGGTCTATGGGACGGCACCATGACCGCTTCAGACCGCTTCTGGTTTGCATCCATGCGCTATGGAGACGTGCTCTTCGGGGAGGAAAAATTCTGCGAAGCGGCCGTGCAATATGAGAACGCGATGAGGATCGCTCCATTGGACCAGCTTGCCGAACAGAACTACACTCAGGCATACGCAGGATGTTTCCCAGCGACAGCAACTCCGGTATCAGAAACCCCCACTCTGGATGGATCTATAACAGTCGTTCCATCAGAAACGCCCGCGGGGCCCTCCAATACCCCGCCGGCCCCGGCAGTCACCGATACTCCGCCGCCAACGCCAACAACTCCAGCCCCATGACGCCTCCTCCCTCCTGGGCGCTGGCTCTTACGTATTGGCTGCATCTACTGGCCACCGTTGCATGGATCGGCAGTATCGTCGCGATTTCCATTCTCTTCCTGCCGGCTGCAAAAGCAACGCTCAAACCCATCGATCATCTGGCGCTCATCGACGCCATGCAAAAAAGGCTCGAACCGATCGCCTGGTTCAGTATGACCCTCTTGCTCCTCACCGGCCTGTTCCAGATGAGCGTCAACCCGCATTACGACGGTTTCGTATCGACCAGCACACAATGGTCGACGGCGATCCTGATCAAACACATACTTGGCATCTTCATGGTGGTCGCTGCAGCCATCCAAACCTGGGAGGTCATCCCCTCCATCCGCCGAACGCTTATGAACAGGAAAAAGGCGGATGAAGAGAAGATCGTTCAACTACAAAAACGTGAGAAAAGGCTGCTGCGCATCAACTTTGGACTCTCGATCCTGATCCTGCTTGCAACGGCATTTGCCCGCGCTGCATAGATAAAGTCGTTCTGAGCGGAGTGAAGCGCAGACGAAGAACAAAACAGCCCGCCTCTTTCTGTGGGACGGGCTGTTTCTGTTTTCTACAACCTGATCAATTCTGACGCGGGCACCCCGGTCAGATCGTATGCCATAGCCCCCGTGATCCTGACAGGGACGATATCGCCGATCTTCGCCTCTCCTTCGATGAGCACCAGGCCATCGATCTCCGGCGCATCCCGATAGGAACGTCCGAGGGCGATATTTTTGTCACGGCCTTCGAACAAGACGTCCAACGTCCTGCCGACATACGATTGATTGACCTGCATGGAGATGCCCTGCTGCAGTTCCATCAGACGCTCGAAGCGTTCCTGCTTCACCTCAGCGGGGACCGGGTCACCGAGCGGCTCACTGGTCGTGCCCGGCTCGAACGAAAACTGGAACGCCCCCACGCGGTCGAAGCGAAGATCCTCAACAAAATCATATAATGACTGATACTCCTCGTCGGTTTCGCCGGGATAACCAACGATGAATGTTGTCCGAATCGCCAAATTATCGATCCGTGAGCGCATTTTGCCAATCGTCCGATGCACCCAATCGATGTTGGACGGCCTCTTCATGCGGTATAAGGTTTTTGGATGTGCATGCTGCAGAGGCATATCGAGATAAGGCAGAACCTGCCTGCTCGAAGCCATTACATCGATCAGGCGGTCCGTTACGTAGCCGGGATAAGCATACATGATGCGGATCCAGTCCATATCCGGCACAGAGGTCGTCAACTGTTCCAGCAGGATCGCCAGGCCGTCCTTCATCCCCAGGTCGTGACCGTAATCGGTTGTATCCTGCGCGATGAGGATCAATTCGCGCACGCCCATATCCCGCAGGCGCTTCGCCTCGTTAATGATCGATTCAACAGGACGTGAAACAGCCGTCCCTTTGATGAGCGGGATGGCGCAAAAGGCACATGGCCGGCGGCACCCGTCTGCGACTTTGATATAGGCGCTTGATCCAGCCACCGAAACTCGCAGGGCATCATGCTCGTCGGTGCCGACGGTTTTCGCCTCAACGGGCAGGTGATAGATCGGCTCAGGGTGCGTGCCTTTGCGGGTCTCACGAACGACCTGGACGATATCCATCCAACGGCGCGTACCCAACACTCCATCTATCCCCGGAACCTTGTCTGCCACTTCCGAGCCATAACGCTGTGTCAGGCATCCGGCCGCGATCAAGACCTGGCCGTCTTTTTTACCGCCTGCAAGTTTGCGCAGAACATTGATGGATTCTTCCTTGGCAGGGCCGATAAATCCGCAGGTATTGACGATCAACACATTGGCAAGCGAGGGATCTTTAACCGCATTGTACCCATCACGGATGAGAAGCTGTCCCATCGAGTCCGAATCGACGGTATTTTTGGCGCACCCCAATGAAACAAGATGAAATGTATTTTTTGGCACGAATAATTTTCCTATAATTTTATGGCGTCGCTGACGGGACCGGTGTGTTGGTCGGGAGTGACGTGGCGGTTGGCACAGTTGTATTTGTCGCTTCTGCAGTTGGCAGAGGCGTGGGTGTGATAACTTCATCGGCCCGGTAAATATTGCTCACGATTTCACCAAAGCCGCCCATCAGGCCCAGATCACTTCCATTATACGCAACCCGGATGGCTGCCCCGCTCCCCACCAGGACCTCGACCTGATCCTCCGCCTCGTAAAAGTATACATTACCCGGCACCACACGTCCCTCGAAGACAGTCTCACCGTCCACGATCACACGCATATACGTCCGCTCGACCGCCACCAAATTAACCTGCACACTCACATTGATATTCACGGTGGGAATAATAATCGTCGGTGTGGCCTCCCCGGGAAACGACTCAACGGGCAGCAGGGTCGCGGTGGGCGTGAACAGCGAGGCATCCGGCGTTGCCAGCAGAACATCCGAGATCGATGGCGCAGTCGGCTGGATCTCGCGCTGGCTTTGCAGGGTCACGACCCGGTTGATGCCCCAGACGACAAACCCCACCAGCAGCACCGCCATGCCGATGCCAAAGATCATGTCGCCTGCTATGAAACTGCGCAATGCAGGCATCCTGGCAAGGATGGGCTCACCAGGTTTGCGTGTGCTGATCTGCGGATTCATCTCACGGTGACGCGCCTGGAGTGCATCAGCATAACGGAGCAGGATGACATCCACGTCCATATCGAGGAAGGAGGCATAGTTCGCTAACATGCCGCGCGTCTGCACCGTGGACGGCAGCCTATCCCTGGCGCCCTGTTCAAGTGCTTCGAGGTAGTGTGCTTTCACGTGAGTGTTGCGTTCCACTTCATCGAGGTGCAGGCTTAACGACTCGCGATTTCTGCGCAGTTCAACGCCTATCTCCTTGAATATCTGGGCCGACGTTGAAAGTGTGGAAGGATCGATTACCTCCGCTTCGACCTGCGGTACCTGCTCGATCGGTTCGACAGGTTCGACCACAAGCTCAGACTGCTTCACATTTTTGCGATTGCTGCGGTTCGGAAGTATGGAACTAACCCTGTTCAGCCACGTTTGCCAAAGGTTATCGGTGACATCGGGTTGAAGAGATTCCTCCTGTTGTCCCCCGTCAGGTTCATCAACAGCCGCCTCGGGCTGGGATTCAGCCTCATGTTCCGTATCAATTGCCGGCGGGGCAGGAGGCGGAGTCGGTTCGTCTGAGGCAGGCTCAATGGGTTGAGCATCCATTGGACTGGTTGAATCGGCGGGCCCGATAATTTCATCCGCAGGCTCTGGTGACGAACGAACGTCTTCTAGTATTTGATCGATGTCCAAACCCAGATATTCGGCATAGTTGCGCAGGTAACCGCGTGCCTGTACAGGCGAGGGCATGGACGAGAGGTCATCCAGTTCCAGTGCACGAAGGTAAGACACACGGATGCGCGTGTCTTCAAACACTTTATCGAGTGTAAGCTTCTTTTCTT
>DATHRQ010000002.1:0-3097 GCA_035465095.1 Anaerolineales bacterium
ACGCTATCCCGAGGCAGACTCGAACCGCATTGGCATGTGGGGGCATTCTATGGGCGGGTTTATCACCCTGCGCTCGATGGTCGTCACCGCGGACATCAAAGCCGCTTCGATCTGGGCCGGTGTTGTTGCGCCCTACCCGGACCTGTTCACACGCTGGAACGCCGGCGCAAGGCTGACAAGCCCGGCCCCGGGTTCATGGGTTGCTTCCCTGGGACAAACCTATGGAACAGTGGATACCAACCCCGACTTTTGGAACTCCATTTCTGCAAACGGCTACCTGCGCGATCTGAACGGCCCGATCCAATTGCATCATGGCACAGCGGATCACGATGTGCCTTGGGAGTTCTCGCAGATGCTCTACGATGAAATGCTCCAAGCCGATCAATCTGTGGAGTTTTACACGTACGAGGGAGATAACCACAACATCTCGAATTCTTTCACGCTGGCCATGCAGCGCACGGTCGAGTTCTTCGACCGTTACCTCAAGACAGATTGAAGTGATGGCATCTCTTCTGGGTTGGGTCTGAGGAATTTGCAAGTACCAACTTCAGAGAGGGTAAACAAAAAACCTGCTCCTCGCAGGCCCCGCAGGGGATTGGGAGAAGCAGGTTCCAGTTAAGCCCGATTCGGGCAGCGTTTTACTTGATCGCGTAGGTCACGTTGACGTTGACCGTGAAGGTCAACTGCCCAGGCTGGATCGGCACAGCTGCCGCTTCCGCAACGGCTCCGCCTCCGCCTTTGCCGTCGAATACGGGGTAGGGGGAACTGTCGAAGAATCCGATGGTCAGCACATCGCCAAGTTTCACACCCGCGGCATCGGCCAATTCCTGGGCCTGTGCTTCAGCTTCCTTGACGGCTTCTGCACGCGCATCCTTCAGGGCTTCGGTCTTGTCAGCCACATCGAACTGGATGCTGTTGACGGTATTGGCTCCTGCCTCGATGACGGTGTCCAGCAGTTCGCCGAGTTTGTCGAGGTCCCGCACGGTCACGTAGACGGTGTTATCGACCACGTAGGTCTTTTCGCCGGTCGGCGTGCCTGAGAATTGATCGTAGCGTTCCTGCGGCCAGATGCTGAAATTGGTCGTGCGGATGTCTTTCGCATCAATGCCGAAATCACGCAAGGCTTCGATCATTGTCTCGGTCTGGGCATTATTCTCCTCCACCGCCTCTGCTGCGCTCGCCTTTTCAGTATGCACGCCCACATAAATGTAGGCGATGTCTGGCACGAGATTCACAGATCCCGCGCCCGTCACGCTGACGGAACGCAGGGGCGGGGGAGCCGCCTGATTGACGGTGGTTGGCCCGCAGGCGCTCACGAGGAGCGCGATCAGGGCTGTTACTGCAACGATAATTGATTTGTTCTTCATGGTTTTATACTCCTTGGAATGTATCTTACGTTGATTAGACGTTCATGGTTTAAAAAAGTTCCTGGTTCCTGCTTGAATTTTAATTGCTTTGCCTGTACAATTCTGGTACATTTGTTCTATGCCTGTCAACTACCAAGACCTCTATACACGTATCAAAGCGATCGGTGCCGGCACCCAGGAAAGAAAAAAGAAGAGGGAAGATGCTCAAACCAAGGCCCGGGAACTTTTCACATACTTTAATTCCAGATTGGATGAACTCCGCTCCAGAGTGGATTCTGCCAAAGCTGTGGACGCAAATATACGCTGCGCCTATCCATTGGATGAAGATGTCGCTTCCTCCTACCCCCCGCCTGATTCCATCCAGGAGGCGACTTTAATCGCGGCCGACGGTTCCCAAATCGTCCCGAACAGACATGATGCCCTCCAATATTATGTCATTAATGTGGGGGCAATTGCCATGCAGGTGGGTTCCGGCAGTACGCCGCAAGTCTTTACCGACACAAAACTTCAAATGCTCGATGAGTTTGATGATACCCATTTTAGCGACAGTCAGGTCGCTCTGCAGCGCGATGTTGCCGAACGCAATAAATTACTGGAAATATCAAAAAATTATTCAGGGAAAATCATTGCTCTGACAGAAGGTCAGTTGGAGCTATGGGGTTCCGTCGACATCGAAAATGCCAGGGATTTCGAGAAAAGCCTGCAGGATTACTTGAATGCATTGAAGGAAATGGAAAAGCGGCAGATTGTCACATCAGGATACGTTGACAAACCGGGGGCAAACTGGGTTGTTCGATTGTTGGAGATTGCCATGATCCCTGACGATGAATTACCCAACCTAAAAAGATATCATCCGTTTCTTGGCGAAACGGACCTTTGGCTCTTCAGCAGGATTTTGGGAAAACACGAACGTTCTGCCATATTCAAACTCCAGGCAAAGTCTGCAGAAAAATATACAGAGTCGATTTCGATCCACTTCTTTTATATAAATGTAGGGGATGAAAAGAACCCAAAAATTGCGAGGGTTGATGTTCCGCTATGGGTTGTAAATAATAAGGAAGCCTTAAACAACTTGCACTGCGCTCTGGTCGAGCAGGCCCGCATCATGGGCAATGAGCCGTTCCCTTATCTCTTGCATCGGGCCCATGAGATTGCGGTTGTAACGCATAAGGATAAAGAGGAGATCGACCAGATGCTTGCCATTGAAATAAGGAACAATGGCGGCGAGGTAGGCGGCAAATCTGGCAAACAATCCGCGAAGGATTTGAAGGGAAGAACGCGTAGATAATGTCGTTGCGAGGAGCGCTCTTGCTCTTCGCGACGAAGCAATCCCCATTAATGAGGAGATTGCTTCGGGCGGAAAAACACCGCCCTCGCAACGACATGATAATAGATGGAGAATTTATGACAACTGAACCAATCGAAATCGGACGACTACTCCGCGCAGGGACAACAGGCTTCGTTGCAGGCTGCCGTGTCAACCAACTGGATGCACCCTCTTTTGGAACGCTTGTCCGCGCGCCGCTGGAAGATGGATACCAAATTTACGGCCTCATCCACGATATTCACATTGATGATGACGGGCTGGTGCGTCAGCTTGTGACAGCGGATAACGTCAGCGAAGAGGTGATGCGCGACAACCGCGAACGACGCATCGTGCCGGTCGAGATGTCTGTTCTTGCTGTCGGATATGAACAGGATGGCAATATCCATCATCTTCTGCCCCCGCG
>DATHRQ010000003.1:0-2837 GCA_035465095.1 Anaerolineales bacterium
AGATTCTCGATATATACCGTAGATTGAGCCTTCCCGTGCCACAATTCAGGCATGTTTGCAATTCGGGCGGCATTTTGAATTTACCCGAGGCGCATTTTGATATGGTGCGGCCGGGGGTATTGTTCTATGGCGTGTACCCCGGCGAAGCAATGAACCATATTGTCGACGTAAAGCCGGCTTTAACGTGGCATGCCCGCGTCTCTTATGTGAAGCGCACCCGGCCGGGGCGGGTTGTCAGCTATGGGTCGCTGTGGCAGGCAGAAACGGAGACGGGAATCGTCACCATCCCGTGCGGATACGGGGACGGGTACTTCCGTCGTATGACAAATCAGGCGCAGGTGATGATCGGCGCGAAGAGATATCCACAGGTTGGCCGTATTTGCATGGATCAGTTCATGGTGGCTGTCGGAGATGACGAAGTGAACATCGGCGATGATGTCATTCTGCTTGGAAAGGGCATCATGACCGAAGATCTGGCAGAATGGGCCGGTACGAATGCCTATGAAGTTCTGACGAATATCAGCGCGCGTGTACCGCGCGTGTACATCAATGAGTGATGGTAGAATGGTGCGATTTCATTTTGAGGTGAATTTTGAATAATTTATTGCGAAAGTATTGGCAGATCATCCTTATTGCAGGTTTCATCCTCGCGCTCGACCAGTGGACGAAAAGCCTTGTGCGGGCGAACATTCCCCTGGGCGGCAGGTGGCTGCCCGATTCGCTCGAATGGCTGAGCCCATATGCACGCATCGTCCATTGGTATAACACCGGCGCGGCGTTTGGTTTATTTAAAGAAGGAAGCATGGTCTTTACGGTGCTGGCCTTTGTTGTGATCGGTTTGATCCTCTATTATTATCCCCAGGTCGAAAAATCAGATTGGTCGTTGCGGCTTGCGATGAGCATGCAGTTGGGCGGCGCAGCAGGCAACCTGACCGACCGTCTCATAATCGGGCACGTGACCGATTTTATTTCTGTCGGCACCTTCCCTGTATTCAACGTGGCAGACGCAAGCATTACTGTTGGCGCTGTCATCTTATTCATCGGTGTTTGGATGATGGAAAAGGCTGAGAAGAAAAAGGAAGATGCCGAAGATAGTCCGCCTGCAGCGATAAATGAAGTGACGAGTGAATGACCGCATCCTGACTTTATTTTTTGATAACGATGCTCCGGAGCGGCTCGATAAATTTTTGGTCGGGCAGCTGCCGGAGTTTTCGCGTTCACGGCTCCAGGGCTTGATCGCAGACGGGCATGTGGATGTAAACGATCTTCCCGCGCGGAAGGCTGGCCAGCCCCTCGAAGCGGGCGCCACAGTGACGGTTCGGATTCCGCCCACCGCGCCGACAGATATTGTCCCTGAAAACATTCCGTTGAATATTGTGTTCGAAAACGACGATTTGATCGTGGTCAACAAGGCGGCTGGCATGGTCGTTCACCCGTCTGTGGGACATTCTTCGGGCACACTGGTCAATGCCGTGATGGGCTACGATCCGAATATCGAAGGGATTGGCGGCGAAGAACGCCCCGGCGTTGTGCATCGGCTTGATAAAGAGACGTCCGGCCTGATATTGCTTGCAAAAAATGAACGTGCGCATCGCTGGCTGCAGGACCAATTCCGTTTGCGCAAAGTGAACAAAACCTATCTTGCATTGGTGGACGGCAAACCGCCGACGCCTTCAGGCCGCGTGGAGACCCATATTGGGCGTGACCCGAAAAATCGGAAACGCATGGCAGTCGTTTCTGAGAACTGGGGACGCGAGGCGATCTCGGAATATCAAACGGTGGAAGAATTCAGCGACCATACGCTGCTTGAGTTCCATCCGCATACCGGCCGTACGCATCAGATCAGGTTGCACTGTTTATTCTTGAACTGTCCGGTTGCAGGGGATGAAATCTATGGGCGAAAGAAATCCAGCATAAAGATCGGACGGCATTTTTTGCATGCGTATCGTCTTAATATAGTTTTACCAAATGAGAAAGACCCTACGGATTTCGAAGCGCCGTTGCCGGAAGAGCTTGAAAATGTATTGAAAAACCTGCGTGGAGGAGGATGACCATGGACTATGTTGACCTGCGTTCCGATACCGTGACCAAGCCTACGTCCGAGATGCGAGAAGCCATGGCAGAGGCTGAAGTGGGGGATGATGTCTTTCGCGACGATCCAACCGTCAACAAGTTGGAAGCGGTGGCGGCTGAGAGGTTGGGGAAAGAGGCGGCCATATTCGTTCCGTCGGGCACGATGGGAAATCTGCTCGCGCTGCTGGTCCATTGTCAACGAGGTGATGAGGTCATCCTTGGCGATAAGTCCCATATCTATTTGAACGAAGCAGGCGGCATGTCTGCCCTGGGAGGCATTCAGCCTTATCCCGTTCAAAACCAAAATGATGGGACGCTGGCGCTTGTCGACGTCCTCGCTTCCATCCGCACCGAGGATGTGCATCACCCGATCACGCGCTTGGTCTGCCTTGAGAACACACAGAACATCTGCGGCGGCGTTCCGTTGACCGTTGAATATACGCGCCAGGTTGGGGAACTCGCTCGAAGGAATGGCCTGTCCCTGCATATTGATGGCGCACGCATATTCAATGCTGCTGTCGCGCAAAATGTCGATGTGAAGGAGCTGGCTGCTCCTGCAGATTCTGTGATGTTTTGTTTGAGCAAGGGACTGGCCTCCCCGATCGGGTCCATGCTGGTCAGCACGGAGAAGTTCATTGCCCGTGCCCGTCATTTGCGGAAGATGTTGGGCGGCGGTATGCGGCAGGTGGGAATCGTCGCTGTAGCTGGGTTGATATCACTCGAAACGATGACTGACCGTCTGGCTGATGATCACAGGCGCGCAA
>DATHRQ010000004.1:0-8925 GCA_035465095.1 Anaerolineales bacterium
AGGATAAACGCCCGGTACCGGTAGCAAAATCAAGGACGAAAGGAGCGGGGACGCTGCGAGTCGCTTCCAACAATGGCTGTGCAAGCATTTCGTCGTCGCGTAACTGGCTCTCATGCTTGCCTGCATCATATTTCCTGGCCCACCTGTCGTACAGCCAGGCTTGCACGCGCGGACCCAGATGCACGCCTTCATAAAAATAGATCTCGCGGTCCAGCAAATAGCCAATGATAAGGACGAATCCAATCCCAATGACCCAGTTCATATTGCCTCCGCCGCATCAGGCATCATCATCTCAGCGTTACGAACAGATTGAAACGCATAGCCCATCAAAAAGGCCAGCGCCCCCAGCACGCCAGCAGCGATCAAAATAAGAGGCATTGCAGCAGCTTCCGCAAGATAGCCCGCCGCAAGAATACCGAATAAATACGGCAACTGCACCAACAGATGACGCGCCGAGAACACGCGTCCCTGCACATCGGCTGGCACCTTCACCTGCCAGATCGCGATGTTACCACCCTCCACAAACGGCTCAAAGAATGCAAAGAAAAAACTGCCAGCCGCCCAGAGGATGATGGATCGACCCAGCCCCAACCAGACGATGCCCAGCAGACAGGCTCCCATCCCGCCAACCAACACAGTGTGGATGCGAAGCTTCGTCCCACCCCAGACGCTCAAGAGCACGCCTCCCACGATGCCTCCAACGGCTCCTGTTGAAAGGACGGCAGCCAACGCCGATTCATTATCTCCGGTTCCGCTCAGCACTAGCGGAGCCATCAGTGTTGCACCAATGGCAAGGAAGACCCCAGCGATCATAAACAAGACTGTCAGCGCGCGCAGGCTTTTTATTTCGTTAATATATCGGAATCCAAATCGGATTTCCTGCCATAACGTCCCTTTTCCCTCCAAACCAGTGGCAGTCTGTCTGGGTTGTGGGATGTGAATAACGAGCAATGTTCCAAATGCGAACAGGAACGTGGCAAGGTCGATCAGCATGATACCGCTGAGGCCGATGCGCCCCAGCAGCGCTGCGGCAAAGATCGGCGCGAGGATGCCCGAAAGTGCGCGCGCCGAACCAAGCATCCCTTCCGCGCGGGCATAATCCTCCTTTGAGAGCATCGTCGTCACAGCCGCAGTGTAGGCCGGGTATTGGAAGGCGGTGAAGAAGCCAGCCAGGATGCTGACGACATAAATATGCCAGACCTGTAACGTGCCCAATGTGTAGATCAGGAATATTGCAAGCGTGCCAATTGCCGTCGCCAGATCGCTGAGCAGCATGACGAGTTTTCGATTCCACCTGTCCACTAGCGCCCCGGCAACAGGGCTGAACAATACGGTCGGGAGAAAGGCAAAGAAACTGATCGTTGCCAATGCCGATGCTTTGCCCGTGATCTCCCATGCCCAGATCGTAAATGCAAACCAGGTCATCGCGCTGCCGATGAGTGAGAGCATTTGTCCAACCCAGAGGATGGTGAATGAGCGCATGAGTCAATCGTTCGCGCTTCGCATTATCTAGAATATATAATTATAAATCGGTACTGCGATTGGGGTTTACAGCGGCACCAACGAAATTGATTCCCCAGTTTATTAATATATTCAACAACGCAACTCCAACTGCCAGGTAAAAAGCTTCAAGTGCAATGGCAATGCCAATCGCCGAAACGGACAATATGGAAGCGCTGGTCGTCAGTCCCTCCACGGAGCTTTCGCTATTGGACTTAATAATAGTGCCAGCTCCTAAAAAGCTAATCCCGACCAAGATGGCATTAATAAGACGAAGAGGATCAACGGTCACGGGATCCTGCGTCTGAAACAATGAGACCACCAGGGGTGCCAGCATGACGAAAAATGTGGCTGTAGCGCAGACGAGCATATGCGTTCGTAGTCCAGCTGGTTTGTCCGCAACCTCACGTTCCAATCCGACAAGACCTCCCAGAAAGCTGGCCAAGATTATCTTGCCAAGGGCTATAAGTTCAGCGGAAGTATCCATATTTATATATCACCTTTCCGTCAATATTTGAAAAATTGATTTTCAAGATTTTCTTATGATCCAGCGATCGAGCATCCGGCGAGTTCGATCCACCATTTTATACAGGAATGCAATCACTGGATGAGTCCACACGCCCATTGGCGTGCCCTCCTGTAACGCAGCCAGCAAGTTCTGCGGCGAATGGATCGCCCTGGCCGGCACTTCGACCCATGCATTGCCAACGTCTGCAACCGTATGGGCATCCGATCCGGCGCTCATTACCACGCCGTGTTCCTCGGCCCATTTCATGGCAGCGCGGTTCCAGTAGGGACGCGATATTCGGGAATTGAAGGTTTCTACAATGTCGATGGATGACCTGATCTTTTCCCGGGCTTCAACTTTCAAGTGCCAGCGTTTTAACGGATCAAATCCGTGCGGGAGCAGCACCAGGCCGCCCTGCTCTTTTATCTCACGGACCGTTTCCTCAGGGCTGAGGCCTTCTTCCACTTTTTTGGTGAGGAACAATCCGATCAGTTCACCATGACTAGTGCTGATCTCCTCCCCCACAATGATCGTCAAGGGGATGCTTTGATCACGTACATACTGCTGCAGTTCCTGAGCCCCCCAGATGCAGTTATGGTCTGTGATCGCCTGAACAGTAATTTCCTTTTCCACGCACCGTTTTGCGATCTCGGCCAGAGGCGAACTGCTGTCCCATGAAGCCTCGCTGTGACAATGCAGATCGATACGCATCATCCCCGGGCTGGGTTCCGGCTCGACGTCTGTAACCGCGCCTTCTGTTTCGATTTGCTCGATCTCCTGCGGATCAAGGTCGTTGGAAAATCCGGCGATCGACGTCCCCCATTTAAGACCCTGATAATACTTCCCTTCCAAATTCATCCTGCTCCTTTTATCATTTTATCGTTGTTGTCCTCGGCACCAAAAACTTGATTGCCCCGGGAACAACATCAATCTTTAGATAGGGTTGCGGCACATCCAATGGGCTTGAAGCATCAATTTTAGCAGAGGACTCGTATCTTTCGATCCAGCGAACACCGGAAACGACCTCTGCATCCAAATGCAACGGAAAGCCGCGCCACGCGATCTCCAGGCTTCGGCCTCTTTGTATGCTGGTTGTGGGCAAACTCTCCAGGTTTCCAATCAATGCGCCGGCCATGAATTTCAAATAGCTCTCACGTTGATTCGCGTGGATCAATACCAGGTCAAGAAGGCCATCATCCGCTTTTGCGTCCGGGGCTAGCTTATAACGCAAACCCATTGTCGGAGTGTTCATGAGCTCGATCAAAAAATAGCTGCCGGAGAGATCCTTCCCGTCCAGATTAATGTGGAAAAATTTTGGTTGATAATCCTTCAATGTATCCAACGTGGATTGGATGGTGCGAGAGATGCTCTTTCCATCCTGCGGGTTAGATTTTTTTAGGACGTCTGCAAATGCGCCTGCTCCCATGGACTCTATAAAATAGGCAGGTCCATCGGGCGTTTGAACACGCCCAACATCCACAGCTTTTTGAATCGGGTCTGCCAAACCCGCCACGATCTCAAGCGGACTGCCTTGCAATGCCAGCAAACGCGCAATATTGTTAGCGGTTCCCATGGGTATGGCCGCGATTTTTACATCCCTGCCCAACAAGCGGATAGCTACAGCTCGAATCGTTCCATCACCGCCTGCTACAACCACCAGATCCTCAACTTCTTTCAGTACGCGATCAAGATCACCCTCCGACTTAGTAGGCACATGGATGGGATCATAACCGTTCTTTCTAAGCATATCCATTATTTCATCCGCATTAGGGCTGAAGCCTGTGCCTGAGTGTGAATTATAGATCAAAGTTGTTTTCATAAGCTTTTCATCTGTTCCCGGAAGGCAAAAATATTGGTTCATATACTAACCCTTTATGAAATTAAGGGATAGACGGAAACCACCCACAAACGACAGGGAGTTTCCCTATTGTACCTATATGACACCAGCGATATATTGATGAAACTAGAATACAAAAATTCTAGATCTTAAAATTGAAAATTTGAAGAAGATGTGAAACATGAATAGAAAACTCACTATCCCTGTTGTTGCAGTTCTGTCCTTCCTCGTACTGGCCGCATTATTTTCAGCGTTCACACCCGTGGAGGCTTCCAGTACAGTCAACAGTAACGCACTCCAGGTCACCCCCGGAGTAACTGTCGTCGTTCCGACTGTCGTTGTTTCTAATGGCGGTGATGGAAATCAGGGTGCCTTTTTCACGAGCATGTTTTTCTGGGTGATTCTCATCCTGGTGCTGCTTGTGTTCCTGGCGATCATGCTGGGGCGCTCACGCACCACCGTCGTAACAACTGACGATATTCACGACGATATGTAATCCGCTAGTTCAAGCCTAAAAACCTTCCGCGGGGTTCTGATCAGAACCCCGCGGAAGCATGGCTGGTGCCAGGCAAAACACTTTTATTGATTTTATAAAGATCAGAAATGCCCTACAAGAACAACAGCGATTTACCCGAAAGTGTTAAGGACAATTTGCCCCAACACGCACAGGATATTTATCGGGAGGCATTTAACAGCGCCTGGGAACAGTATAAGGATCCCGATAAAAGACGCGGAGATTCTTCCCGGGAAGAAACCTCTCACAAAATTGCCTGGAATGCGGTGAAGAATGAATACGCAAAAGACGCCAAAAGCGGAAAGTGGAGGAAGAAAGAATGATAAGTTTTCAAGATCGCTGCCGCATTACTTCATAAACGATCAGGGCCGTTGAGACGGAGACATTCAACGAATTTATTTTCCCCCCCATGGGGATTTTCACTTTAATATCGGCATTTTCCATCCAAAAACTTGTAAGGCCCTTATCCTCGGTCCCGACAGCGACGGTAATGGGTCCATGCATATCTATATCAGAATAAACGCTGTCAGCGAATGGCGTCGCCGCGATAATTCGCATCCTACGCATTTTCAACCAATCCAAAGCGGACGCGTTATCACATTCGACGACTGGTACGCTGAACACTGTCCCTCGGCTTGCGCGCACAACGTTCGGATTCCAGACATCAACACGCGGATCGCAAACGAGCAAGGCGTCCACCTGGGCAGCGTCTGCTGTGCGCAGGATCGCACCCAGGTTGCCGGGCTTTTCAACTGACTCAGCAACAACTATCAGCGGCGTATCGCTTAATGTCAAATCATCGAGGGACGTATGCGGGATGGGAAAAACAGCCAGCCACCCATCCGGGTTGTCGCGGTACGACATCTTCTCGAATACCTCGCGGGAAACGGTCAGTGTTTCGGTGGAGGAAATGTTTAATTCATTGGAAACAAGTTCCGGCGCGGTAAGAAGCGTTTGCGGACTGTGCCCAGCGGAGGCGGCGAGTTGAATCTCATCGCGCCCCTCAACGAGCAGGAGACCGTCCCTTTGCCGTTGGCGTTTATCTTCGCGCAGTTTGACGATGTGCTTTACACGTGGATTTTGCAGGCTGGTTATGTTCATTTGTGATGATAATTATAGTGTGGAATTTGTATTGGTATATTGGCTACGCGCAGTTTATGACTCACAAAGAATATACCACTACTCATCGTCCTTTTGTTTATCCAATAATTCTCTATCCTGCTGGTCGTCCGCATCCAGGTACAACGGATGCACCTCCTCTACCAACCTATGACCATACGATGTCCACAGGTCGACGGCTAATTTGCCGGCATCGGCTTCCACACCTTGCGAACTGAAGTATTGGCAGATGCGCGTCACGTCGCGCAAGAAGATCACCCATGCAGACGGGTTTGCTTCAGGCGAAACGACCTGAGGAAAATCGATCAGGGTGATATCCCCGTCCCAGTAGAGAATGTTGTAGGCAGACAAATCACCGTGAATCCTGTCGTTGGACAGAAGCAAATCAATGTTATGAATGACGCGGTAAAAGAGCAGATGCGCCTCATCAGGGTCAAGAGATACAGCGTTGAGGGTCGGTGCGGCAGTATTCAGGTCCCCGATGTAATCCATCAGGATGGCATTCTTCTCCATCGCATACGGCTTGGGGACATCTGCTCCCGCTTCATAAAGCAGTTCCAGCGTTTTTAGCTCGTAGGCGATCCACGACTGATGGCGCAGCCTCTCGCCGTAATTTGTACGTCTGCGAATGGCGTTTTTATCCGCCTCTTTGATGATCGCGTTTCCGCTGATATCCAGGTCGGTGCGGCCAGTGCGATAAATGCCGTCATTCTTGAGATTACGCAGCACGCGCGGACGATATACCTTGGCTGTAACAAGTTTCGAATCGGCGACCTCTCCCCCACGACACATATACACAGAAGCCTCCTTGCCGCCCTTCACCCGCCGCAACACATCGGTGATCCACTGATGTTCGTAAAAATCGCCCAACGATTCGAGCAGCCACCACTCTTCAAAGCGCGCAGCCTTATATGTGAAATTGAAACTGCGGCTCAAATCGTCCTGCCCCTCAAGGAATTTTGCATTCCGCGCACGAACAACCTTGAAATGCCGGTCTGGAAATCGCTTGCGGCGCCTGCCTTTGTTTAGAAAATTTTCTGTTTCATCATTGTCGTCCAGATCATCGAATAGATCGATGTAGTCATCAGTATTCATCTTTGAAACACTACCTTATTGTATTGTTGAAAGACCTGACAGGTCTCCGCAGGTGTCTGATGTGTCGATTCCGAAGCCCATGTAATTGGCTTGGGATGCATGTCAATCGGGAGACCTGTCAGGTCTGGTGATTAAAACAAAAACCGCAGGGCGGGCGCGCCTGCGGAGGTAGGTTGCAAATACAGATCAATCCGTGATTATATTTCACCTTTGGGAGGCGCGCTCAATACACTGTTATTGGATACTATGACAACTTTCATCGCAACGTGCCTCCTTTCAGAAGTGAACTTGATTTCGATAATAAGAGTCTATCAGGTGGGGTTGAGAGAGTCAAGGCAATTTATTTTACATTCTCATCGAAAAAACGCAAAACCCGCTGCATAAACAGGAACCACGGCTCACCGACAAATGAATGCCCTTCGCCTTCATATTGATACAACTCAACCCGTTTACCTGCATCAAGCAAACCATTCGTCAGTTTGAGAGACCATTCGGGCGGCGTGCCGCTGTATATTTGACCATCTTCAGTCCCATAATGGATCTGTACGGGTGCGGTCACATAATCGAGATGATAATATGCAGCCACAGCCTTAAGCGCTTCTGTATCGGAGGCCGTTTGATGATAGGCGGTTTGTAAATTGAGCGGCAGATCGGCGGGGATCACATCGGCTGAATTACAGCCAAAGACCTGTTCGCCTGCGGCAATATCGCCGAAACAGCCCATCCCCCAGCGGCCGATGATATCCGCGTCATCCGCGCTGACGGTTGAATACAGAACGGCTGCTTTTATTGTGGCCTCGATAGGTTCCTCACTCTCGCTCGGAATTACTCGACCACCGAGAACGGTGAGAACCTTCATTGTCACTCCCCCACCCATGCTGTGCCCCCACATGCCAATTCGCTGGGGGTCCGCTTTCGGGATGGAAGGGATCGCATTGACCAGATTGATAACATCGATCACCAAGCCCGAATAAAAGAGACTCTCGCCCACATCCGAATCTCCCCAACTGCGATAGTCGGAGGCCAGGGTGATGTAGCCCTGACGGGCGAGGAAGGCAGAGGCGCGGTCCGTGCCGTCGCCAGTATTATAGAGACTGCGGGCAAAGAATCCGTGATTCATGACAATAACAGGAAACGGGCCGTTACCAGCGGGTATTTGCATCATGCCAGTGATCGTCAACCCGTCGCTGGGATAATCGATCAGGTAGGATGTGTAAAACTCGTTCTCATCCAACGTCTCGCGGATGTGTATCTTGCCGCTTTGAAAATCATGCTGGCGAAGTCCCTCGATCGTATATGGGAATATCAACTCTTCGGTTGTCGGTATGGCAGATGCTGTTGCCGTCAACTTTGGGGCAGGTGACGGTGTGATCGTTTCGATCAGGACAATGGGCGGAGGCAGCGTTTGCACCGGCAGGTCAGGTGAAGGCTGGCAGGCAAAAAGAAATACAACAATAAACAGGTAAACTCGCCGATACATGGACTGGATTGTATCAAAACGACCTTGTAGGCTGCCTGAAAGCGCCCCGCCGTGACAAATTGCAGTAGATGTTAGAATACATACGGGGAGCAATATAGAAAGAGGAGGTACCCCATGGTTTCACAAGCTATTCGAGAACGCCGCGATGAATGTCGAAATTTACAAGCGGAGATACTGGCTGATAAAAAATTGATCCTTGTCTCAAACCGCGGACCGGCCAAGTTTCAGCATGAGGAGGACGGCAACAGCACTTACACGCGCGGCAGCGGTGGGCTGGTCACAGCACTGCTGGGCCTGGCACAACACGTGGATGCGACCTGGATCGCCGCGGCAGATACTGAGGCAGACAAAGAATTCAAGGCGGGAAACATTGAACTCGATAACAGAACCAATCTCAAGGTCAGGTTTATTGAAGCGAGTGCGGAAGCGTATGAAGGCTATTACAACAACATTTCCAATCCGTTACTCTGGTTCCTGCAGCACAACATGTGGGACGGAGTCCGTACGCCGAGCATCACCAGGGAAACATGGGAGGCATGGGATGAAGGATATGTGAAGGTCAACGAACAATTTGCAGACGCGATCGCCGAGGAGGTTCTATCCAGCGACAAACCTTGCCTCGTGATGATGCAGGATTATCATCTTTACCTTGCACCATACTTTCTCAGAAAAAAACTGAAGAGGCGCAGGCACAAGGGTATGAAACTGATGCACTTCATCCATATCCCCTGGCCCGGACCGGAAGGCTGGGCTATTCTCCCTCGGGATATGCGCCAATTCATTCTCGAGGGATTGTGTTCGGTTGATCTGCTTGGTTTTCAAACCCGGGACGATGCTCTCAACTTCATCCGTACCTGTGAGACACACATGCA
>DATHRQ010000005.1:0-6381 GCA_035465095.1 Anaerolineales bacterium
CGTTGGGAAAGGTGTGATCGTCGGCGTTACGGGAGGAGATACGATCACTTCTATCGTGCCCGGTAAAATGGATTCCACCAATACATTATCGACCAGCACATCCACTTTCGGTGTAAGTTGATAGGTGCCCAATCCAAGGTCTGTTACATCCACGCTTACGATCACATCCTGCGGCGTCAGGGCGTCCAGGGTGGGCAGCGGCCCGGAGATGATCACATCCACCGTTTGCGGGAAAGTCTGGATGGATAAGCCCTCGGTCAGCCCGATCACGTCTATCGGCTGGTTCAGCAGCGTCAGGCTGGTTTGGATGGGTGAGATTACGACGTTCACTTCAACGGTCTGTGCCCCGACCAGTGTGACTTCCTCGGGCAGGATCAATGACAACCGTGTGGTGATATCTTCATTGGCATCCTGCAGATCGAGCGGTTGTGTTTCGATGATGCCCGGCAGGTCGGTCACCAGTTCCGGGTCCGAGGCGAATATGGTCACAACCGGCGGGAATACGGAGATGTTTTCGAGCCGATATCCGGCTGCGATCTGCCCGGTCACCACCACTTTGACCGCCACATCCCGAAAACCGCCCTGCTGGCTGACGGGTACGGTCACGCGGGCTCTTTCCGGGGTAATGGTCAGGCCTTGAACGACAGAATTATCTTCATCCATGATCTGAATGGAAATTGACGCGTCAAGGCTCTCGCGGATGCCATCGAGGCTGATCAATACGCGCGCGCGGACAGCCCGGTTTACAAGCGACTCGGGTCCGGTGATGATCACTTCGGTCGGTTCGATGTCCACGGCACCGGCCTGGTAGCCGATGGCGGGCAATCCGCTCAGGGACGGGTCGATCGAAAACGTTTGTGTGGCAAGAGGCTCAAGGGTAACAGTAACAGACCTCGGGTCGGCAAGAACGATCTGATAAGGTCGTTCAAGCACCCGGATCTGAACGTCCACGGTATGTTCGCCGGGGCCAAGTCCGGAAAGATCCAATGTGGCCTGCACTGAGTTTTCGCGGGCGGTTAACTGATCCCAAACCGATTTTGGCGCACGCAATGTGACCTCCACTTCGGAGGGAATGTCGCTGGTGATAATGAGCGACGGATCGTTACCGACGACCTCGAGCGGGATCGTATCGGGGTAGACGTCCACCTCATCCGGATCTGCTCCGACCACTGCAGAGACCCAGACAGAAACACCGAGTACAAGGGCCAGCAAAAAGGTGCGAAGGATGGCAGTAAAACGCTGCATATTATTTCTCCCTCTTTGTAAAAAGATAGGGGAAGTAACGTTTCATCCAAACGCGTTGGGGCGTTGCGCTACTGGAACGAAAGAACGCGGCCAGGATATTTTCAAGCCGTGCAGGTTCGATGCGGCGGATGATGCGCCCCGCATGTGAGATGGATATCGAACCGCTCTCCTCCGACACGACGACGGATACGGCGTCGCTGGCTTCAGAGATGCCCAGGGCGGCGCGATGTCGCAGCCCCATCTGACGTTCCGGCGTGCGGTTCAGCACCCCGCTGGCCGATAGCGGCATGACGCACGCCGCGGCCACCACGCGCATATCGGCGATAATCACCGCGCCGTCGTGCAGTGGGGTATCCGGATAGAATATCTGCAGCAGCAGTTCGGGGGTGACGTGCGCCCGCATTTGCACACCGGTTTCGATGTATTGGTCAAGGCTGTCCTGCCTTTGCAGTACCATAAGTGCACCGTGCTGTCTGGCAGACAGACGTGAGGCCGCCTCGGTGATCGTATGGATCAACTGGGACAAGTCCTCTTCCTGCATGGGTTGATACCCATTAATAAAGGGCAGGTTGAGCGTGCCAGCCCGCCCCAGACGTTCGAGCGCACGGCGTATTTCAGGTGCAAAGATGACGGGGATGGCCAGCAGCAGCGCCGGCAGTGCGTTTTGAATGAACCACGAGAATGCAGGCAGTTCGAAGATGGTGGTGAGGAAAATGAGCGCAACCACCAGAATGATCATCCCCCGTAGAAGCACCATTGCCTGCGTATCCCGCACGGAATGAAGGACGGCATAAAAGATGAGCGTTACGAGCAAAATGTCGAGCGCACTCAGCCAGTTGAGTCTTCCGTAAATGTAAATGAGGTTATCGAGAAAGTTTGTCATTCAAGTCTGTTTGGGGTCAGGTTATGTTATTTAACGAAGATGGGTTGCATGTTTCTGCCTTGTCATTCCGAACTACGCTTCCCGCCTAATGATATGCCATATTACCGACCTTATGTATTGCTGTTTTATGGCACACTCAGATCGGGCGAAGAACGCGGTCTGTGCGGAGTTGTTTGAAAAAGAGCGCCGAGCCTTTGGGCATGGATTCGATGGCGGCATCGGCCCATACATCCACGCCGAGCGTTTCGGGTGTGCGGCGCTCATAGCCGAGTTGTTTCCATACCGAGTCAAAGCCGACCAGTTCCAGGGGCGGGAAGACCAGAGAAGCCTCACACTGAAGTTCGCTGGAAGCGCGTTCCACTTCCTTCATGAGCAGGGGCACGCCTTTGTCGGGAGCGGCCTTGGGGTCGAGATAGAGGTCGATCGTGCGGACAACCAGATTTTCCACCTGCCAGCCTGCGATGCCGACAAGATCGTCTTTCATTTGAAGCAGGAGGAAGGCTTTCTCTCCAAAGGCTTCCATGACATCGTCACTAGTCATGGTGTGTTTGCCCTTGCTGAGCCTTGTGATCAGGTCGGCGATCTTTTGCGAGTCGCGTGGTTTGCCTCGTTGCAGCGAAAATGAGTCAGCGCCCGCTTCAGGCTTGGAAAGGACCTGCGTGGCCGGTTCAGATTCGGCCTCAGGGAAGAGCTGCGTCCACGCGTCATTGACCGATTTCCACAGGTCTTCGACCGAACCGATGTTGGTGATGACGACATCCGCCGCCGCGAGTTTTTCTTTTTGGTCCGATTGTGACTGGACGCGCTGCAGGGCTTCGTCCGGTTTCATTCCGCGTTTGCGGACGAGCCGTTCAACCTGGACCTCCTGGCTGGCGTCTGTGACCCAGATCGTGTCACACTGGTTGCGCAGATTCGACTCAAGGAGTTTGATCGCTTCGATCACGATCACCTTTTGGCTTGCGCGGCCGGCAAGCAGTTCAACGGCCTTGTTGACATACGGATGAATGATGTCTTCGAGTTGAGCGAGGGCATGCCCGTCGGCAAAGACCAGCCGCCCAAGTTTTTCGCGGTCGATCTGCTTATCCTTGTCGAGCAGCCACGTGCCAAACCTGTCCAATACCGGTTGATAACCGGGCGCACCCTTCGAAATAACGCGGTGGGCAAGCACATCCGCGTCGATGGTATACGCGCCAAGATGCTCCAACATGCGCCGCACCATGCTTTTTCCTGTTGCGATATTACCGGTCAGGCCGATGACAGTTTTTCCGGGCAGGTTGCTCACAATGACTCCACAAAACGGTTCTCTGGTACTTATCTACTATTCTAATGTCTTTTGCTCAATTCTCCAATACGCCTTGCATAATTCTTAACGTAAGAAATGAATTAATGGTTTCCACATTTCCGTTGACTCTGCCATTCCTTGCGTGTATGATGAAGCTGACTCAGGTCGGTCGGGCGATCGCGGTTCTGCGTTGACGGGATCGAGGAAAGTCCGCACTCCATAGAGCACGGCGTCGGATAGCACCCGGGGCGGGGAACCCTCCGTGAGGAGCTAACCTGCCGGATGAGGGCCACAGAAACAAACAGCCCCGCACTTGTGCTGGGTGATGGTGAAAAGGTGGTGTAAAAGACCACCGGCATCTGTAGTAATACAGATGGCCAGGTAACCCCCGCCGGGAGCAAGACCAAGCAGGGACGAAGTCATCTGCGGATGGCGGGAGACGGCTCGTCTTCTCTACGTGCCCTCTTATGCGATAAGAGGGCCAGTCCCGGGTAGGTTGCATCGAGCGGTGCGGAGACGCACCGCCCAGAGAGATGATCGCACAGGCAAGGTGACTTGCTGGACAGAATGCGGCTTATAGACCGGCCTGAGGAGTCCTTCAACACCCATATGTTGTTTTTGGTTATCCCCAATAAAAATCCCGCCAAATTTTTGGCGGGATTTTTGTCTTTTTATCCTTCCTGCAGCTGCATCAGCAATTGACGGTATTGGTCTGCATTCGGCGGGTTCATCAACAGGATCTGATTGATGACCACCAGTGCCTCTTCCTTCTTTCCGTCCTCGAGCAGGGATTCCGCGACAGTATCGAGCTTGGCTACGGCATCCTCCACGCGGCCCGCTTTTTGGAATGCCTGAGCCAGGGCACGGATCAACGTCAGATCATCGGGCCGCTCTTCGAGCAGTTCTTCGATGAATGGAACGACGCGTTCCCCATTTTTACTTCCTTCGAGGAAGGAAACATAGCTTTCCAGTTCGGCGGCGGCCTGCGAGGTCTGACCCAGCCGCAGACTAAGTTCGACCAGATTCTTGCGCGCGTTTTCGTCATCGGCGCGTAATGTACGGATCTGTTCGAACACACGAATGGCCTGTTTCCAGTCCAGGCGCTGCATATCGATGTCGGCCATCCGCTGCAGAATATGGACGTTCCATTGTCTGTCTGCATTGAATTGTTGAACGACACGTAATGCGGTCGTATAGGTCTTGCGGGCATTATCGAGTTCGGCGAGTCGATAGTAGATATCTGCCAGTTCGATATATTCCTGGATGGCATCATCCACCTGACCGCGCGCCACAAGCTGGTCGATCAATTTTGTGCGTGCGTGCATGTCCATGGGTGAAAGTTGAATGACGCGTTTTAATATCTTTGTGGCTTGTGCCGCTTCACCGCGAACGCTGTAGGCTGCTGCAACGGCCGTAAATTTTGCAATGGCTTCCTGCGTATGATTCTCACGTACCAACAGGTCGCCCATTAATGAGTGCAGGGGCAGATATGTCGGTGCATACGCAAGCGCCTGAAACGCTTCCTCCATGGCGGTGCGCAATTTCCCCGCCCGCGCCAATTGGTGGACGTGGTTGATGGCCTCCAGTACCTGACTGGACTGCGCCTGCAGGATCACTTCTGCGATCGGCATGACCATTTCACTCTTCGGCATTTGCTCGCGGGATTTATGAAGATGGTCGCGCCAATTTTTACGCATCAGCAAACCGTTGATGTTATCGCACACGCGTTTGTGCGCTTCATCCTCCGTTTCGGCTGCCTGCGCCTCGATCAGCGGTTCATACATCTGACGGATCTCATCCGCACTCTCGGCAGGCACGACTGCTGCGTCTGCCAGTTTCAACGCTTCGAGATATTCAATCGATGCGGCTTGATAGCGTTCGAGCCTTTGGTTGATCTGGCCCATCAACAAACGCGCCGCGAGGTTGAAGTCATTGTGTTTGACGGAGTGAGTGAGATGTCGTAATGCAGTTTCAAGCCTGTCGCCAGAGGAGCGCAGCAGGCCCAGGTCGAAATACAGGGCCGGATGGTTGAAGCCCGCCTCCAGCGCATTATCGAGTTCATCGGCGGCTTCTGCGTCTTTCCCCTGGCTTTGCAGGTCAATTGCCTGACCGAGGTGCAGAACCACTTTCGACTGTTCGCTTTGCTGAAGGTTCAACTGTCCAGTGCCGCGCATGAGCGCCTGCAGTCCGCGGCGGGCCTGGGAGGAGGTGCCGTCGTCGGTGGTGTAGTCGAAGAGGATCTCTGCCAGACGAGTCAGGGCTTTTTGGCGCCCCTCAGCGATCGGGTCCAGACCTGAATCGGTGGGTTGCTTGGGCTTGTCCAATTGTTTTACTTTTGCCATCGCAATGGGACCTGTCCCGCCTTTGGGTCGCAATGGCTTGGGCAGAAGCTGGCCCGAGCGCAGCAGCGTCTGCGCTTGTTTTGCCTCAGAACTCTCGGGCATGATCGCTAAAGCTTTATTGACGAGTTCTGTCGTTTTTTCCATGTTGCCAGTGCGTTGAACTATACTGGCAACTGCAAGATATTCCGCAACCGCCTGTGCCTTGTGACCAAGTTTTTCGTGCACGAGCGCGAGACGTGAGTGGGCAAGTGCATGTTCGGGGTCAAGCGTGGTGACGCGCACCCAATTCTCGATGGCTTTATCCATATCGCGCTGGTTGAGAAAAAGGTCGGCGGCTTTTGAGGCTGCACCGATGGCTTCCTTAAGATGACCGGTACGTTCAAGTAACTGGGCCAGTTTTTCCATTGGGACGGGGTCCTGCGGAGAGACTTGTGCAACCCGTTTATAGATCTGCAATGCCTCATCATATTCACCCTGTTGGAATAAAGCCAGTCCCAGGCTGTTGAGCGCTTTGGGATGGTCCGGCATTTCCTGCAGTGCGTTGCGATAGGCGGATGCGGCTTTAACCCATTCCTGATCCCACGCGGCGGAATGGCCGTCGTTCATCGATTTTTGGAATACGTCTTCTC
>DATHRQ010000006.1:0-8029 GCA_035465095.1 Anaerolineales bacterium
GCTCATGTAGTTTCACATACTCCACGTACCCCCTTCGATGGCGGTACTGGACCCTGTGCTCCACGTACCCCCTTCGATGGCGGTACTGGACCCTGTGCTCCACGCGCCCCCTTCGATGGTGGTACTGGACCCTGCTAGAACAAACCCTTCAAAATGGAGAAATATTAAATGACAATGCTCACCATGGACGCCCGCCCTGCGTCATCCTATGAACATGGAACCACTGCGGCCAAACGCTCCGGGTTGCACCGCCTTTTTGCAGCGGCGATTGTAAACAGTCAATTCCGTGAAAAGCT
The DNA here is from genome assembly GCA_035465095.1 of Anaerolineales bacterium. GTDB lineage: Bacteria > Chloroflexota > Anaerolineae > Anaerolineales > Villigracilaceae > Defluviilinea. Next base: position 297 of record DATHRQ010000006.1, read on the forward strand.
GCTTTGTGAACCTGAATCCGCGCTGGCCAATGGATACTTGGGCCAAACCTTTTCATTGACAGATCAGGAGAATGCGGTTGTGAAAACGATCCGCGCTAAAGACCTGCCGGATTTTGCCAAAAAGGTCAACCAGGCGCTAAAAGCATCATAATACTGGAATAAAGCATCAATTCTGACACATCAATTGATGCTGGAATGGATGGCGCGGTGGAAATGGGGTCGCAGTGAGGAGGGAGGCATTGCGACCCGCGTATATCCACTTGTTTGTTATGAGGAAGAATAAATTGGAATTGCTCTTGGATAAAAAACAAAAGTTTGCAGATCCCATTCATGCTTTTGCCGACCTGCTGTTTTTACTAGACGGTTATGGGTCGGTTCTCGAATGTAGATTTGGTGATCCCTCCATACCTTTTGATCTATGTGAGCAGATAAGAGATAAACAAATCCAGGGGATTCTACCCATTGAACCAGGTGGCAACCTGGATAAATTTATTTACGAAGCCGATAAAAACGGCAGATCCTCTTCTTTTGAATTCCCGCTGACCATGGGGGAACGCGAGTTCTGGTTTGACGGATGTCTTGTGCCGGCCTCCGATTCGACATTCATCCTATCTGCTCGTAACATATCGAAATACAAACAGACCGAATTCAGGATGCAGAGGCAACTCAACCGTCTCTCTGCGCTTCGCTCGATCGACCTTGCCATCGCTTCCGGCCTGGACCTCAACCTGCTTCTATCCATTTTGCTTGACCGTGTTATCGAAACAATGCGTGTCGACGCTGCCGACATCCTTTTGCTTGATCCTGATCTGAACATTCTTACGTTTGGCTCAGGCAAGGGATTTCATACCAATATTCTTCAACATACCCGCTTGAAACCCGGCCAGGGATATGCCGGGCGCGCAGTTTTGGAACGCAGACTGATCAGTGTTCCCGATCTGGCGGTAAGCGCGAACGAATTTGACCGGTCACATTTGTTTCCCAGTGAAGGATTTGCAGTTTACCATGGCGCTCCTTTGATTGCCAAAGGACGTGTTTTAGGAGTCCTTGAAATTTTTCACCGCTCCCGCCTTCATCCAGATGAGGATTGGCTGGATTTCCTCAATATCCTATCTGGACAGGCAGCGATCGCAATAGACAGCGCCCTGATGTTTAAAGACCTGCAAAAATCGAATTTTGAATTAAGCCTTGCCTACAATGCGACAATCGATGCCTGGTCGCGCACGTTGGACCTGCGGGATAGAGAGACAGAGGGTCATACCCGCCGGGTTACGGATCTCACGATCCGTTTTGCGGCGAAGAATGGTGTGAAAGAGACAGAGTTGATCCATATCAGGCGTGGCGCCACCCTGCATGATATAGGCAAGGTTGTGATTCCCGACAGTATTCTCTTCAAACCCGGCCCTTTGAATAACGATGAATGGGAGACCATGCGTCAGCATCCGAAATATGCAGTCGATTTACTTTCCCCGATCAAATATCTTGAGGCTGCCATGGATATTCCGCACTGGCACCATGAAAGATGGGATGGTACAGGTTATCCAGATCAGCTCAGCGGAGAAGAAATACCGTTCTCAGCGCGGATGTTTGCCCTTGCAGACGTGTATGATGCCCTGACATCAGACCGCCCATACCGCAGTGCCTGGTCCAAAAAGGATGCCGTTCAATATATTGAGGATCAGGCCGGCAAGCAGTTTGACCCGCGACTTGTTCCCGAATTCTTAAGCATGATAAATAACAGGGTTTCATAAAGCGTTTTACTTGACCCACATATCCAACTGCGATAGAATACTGCCCTGCCTGCCCTCGTAGCTCAGTGGATTAGAGCGCTTGCTTGCGGAGCAATAGGTCGCGTGTTCGAGTCGCGCCGAGGGCGCCATAAAATCAGGAGCGGTTTTCCGCTCCTTTTTTGTTCGAATTTCATGGCAGTTGAGCCCTATAACTTTTTTCACATTATGATTGGGGGTATGACAAAACCACAAATACTTTTAACCAATGATGATGGTATCCGTTCACCCGGTTTATGGGCTGCAGCGGCATCTCTTTCAAGCATCGGATATGTCACCATTGCTGCGCCGCGCGAACAATCCTCGGGTATGGGGCGTAGTTTGCCGAATACGTCAGATGGGATCATTCGCGAAGAGCAGTTGCAGGTCAACGGTCAGGAATGGAGCGTGTTTGCTGTGGGCGGCAGTCCGGCGCAGACTGTCCTGCATGGTGTATACGAGGTCCTGAAGCAGAAGCCGGACCTGGTTGTCTCAGGTATCAATTATGGGGAGAACGTCGCATCGGGTATAACCATCTCGGGGACGGTGGGTGCGGCGTTGGAAGCCGCCTCGTTGGGTATTCCTGCCTTGGCTGTGTCTTTGGAAGCCCATCAACAATACCACCTTTCTTATTCCAACGACGTGAAATTCTCGGTCGCGGCGGATTTCGCAGCACGGATGGCGCGCCTGCTTTTGGAGAAAAAGCTTCCCCCCGATGTGATGGTCTTGAAAGTGGATGTCCCCTCGGATGCGACTCTGGAAACTCCCTGGGAATTGACCCGTATTTCCATGCAGCGCTATTATGAGCCTGTGGCGCCTGATCGAAAATCCTGGGAGGAACCAGGATTGATCGGTTATCGCGAAGCAAGTATGCTTGATGAGGAGGCGGAGGATACAGATGTGTACGCTCTTCGAGTGAAGAGGATTGTTTCTGTTTCTCCTTTAAGTTTGGACTTGACCTCCCGTGTGGATTTTGAGGAACTCAATAAATCGATGCGGGATTAATATAAACACCAAGGGCACCCAAAACCTTTGTGTTCCTGGTGCCCTTGGTCGTAAAGAAGGAAATTATACTAATTGAAATGTGGACTGAACTTGGCGATCAGTTTTTCTTTCGGCAGATAACCGGTTACACGTTCTTTGACCTCACCGCCCTTCATAAATAACAGGGTCGGGATGCCCATCACGCCGTATTGCATGACAAGATCTTGGTTCTCGTCCGCGTCGATCTTTACAACCTTGACCTTGCCTTCCCATTCGCCGGCCAGTTGCTGGACAACCGGGTCAAGCATCTTGCAGGGTTGGCACCAGACTGCGCTGAAATCGACCAGCACCGGCTCGCTGGAATCCAGCACTTCAGTTTGAAACGTTCCTTCATCTACTTTTATCAAATCGGTCATGTTTGCCTCCAGGGAGCTAGACGCTGCATCTCCAAATCGTCTTACGTTGACGATGAATATTTACCATGTTAGAATGCAACCCGCCTTATGATAAAGCATGGGCGCGTAGCTCAATGGTAGAGCAGCGGCCTTTTAAGCCGTTTGTTGAGGGTTCGATCCCCTCCGCGCTCACATAGTAACGATCCTCCTTATGATGGGGGATTTTGTTTTCCCCAAAATATTTTAAGCCTTCCGCCCATTCCATACCCGAACACACGTGCTATAATCGCGTTAACCCATGTCTTTTGCCCATCTCCACGTTCACACGGAATACTCCATGCTCGACGGCTTCTCGAATATCAAGAAGCTGGTCAAACGTGTCAGGGAGCTGGACATGCCCGCCGTGGCGATCACAGATCACGGCACCATGTTCGGGGTGATCGATTTTTATAAGGCAGCAAAAAACGAAGGGGTCAAGCCGATCATTGGGGTCGAAGCCTACATGGCAGCAAGGGGGATGACCGACCGCGACCCCAAGCTGGACCGTTCCTCATATCACCTGCTCCTGCTCGCTGAAAACGAGACGGGATACAAAAACCTGCTCAAGATTTCATCTGCCGCGCAACTGGACGGTTTCTACTACTACCCCCGCATCGACCGGGATTTTCTGGCTGCGCACTCCGAAGGACTGATCTGCACCTCTGGGTGTATGTCCGCGGAGATTCCACGGGCGTTGTTAAGTGATAACCCAGAAGAAGCAGTCAGGCACATGAACTGGTACTACGATGTCTTTGGCAAGGATCGCTTCTTTGTCGAACTTCAGCAGCATAACATCAAAGAGATCACTGATCTGAATAAGAAACTGTTGGAAATGGGTGCCCGCTATTCAGCGAATTATATCGCCACGAACGATGTCCATTACATTAATCAAAGCGATGCACGCCTACAGGATGTCCTGCTGGCTGTCCAAACGAACTCTTTATTGAGCGACGAAAAACGTATGCGCATGTCTGACGACTCATATTACCTGCGTACTCCGCAGGAGATGAGTGCCTTGTTCGCGGAAGTGCCCGAATCGTTGAGCAACACGCTTCTCGTCGCCGAACGCTGCAACGTGGATTTGGGATTCAAAGGCTACCATCTGCCCGATTTCCCTGTCCCTGAAGGGTTCACCGCAGAAACCTATCTCAAGCACCTCTGCCATGAAGGGGCAAAGAAAAAGTACGGGGACCGGGCAACCAGCAAAGAGGTCCAGGAAAGAATCGATTACGAGTTCGGGATCATCCACAAAATGGGATTTGATGCCTACTTCCTGATCGTGTGGGACCTGTGTCGTTACGCAAAGGAAAACGATATTTGGTACAACGCGCGCGGTTCGGCGGCGGGGTCGATCGTCGCCTATGTTCTCGAAATTGCACTGGTCGATCCGCTGGAGCATGACCTGCTGTTCGAACGCTTCCTGAATCCGGGGCGTATCTCGATGCCCGATATCGATCTGGATTTTCGCGATGACCGCCGCGGTGAAATGCTTGAATATTGTGTGCGCAAATATGGAAGTGACAAGGTCGCGCAGATCATCACATTCGGCACAATGGGGTCGAAAGCCGCCCTGCGCGACGTGGCGCGCGTGATGGATATTCCGCTGCCAGAAGTCGACCGGGTTGCGAAGTTGGTACCCTTCGTCTCAGGGCGGGGCACCACCATGGAAGATGCCCTGGCTGTGCCCGAGTTCAAAGAGATCTATGACACCCAGCCGCATTTGCGCGAGTTGATCGATACGGCCGCGAAAATGGAAGGCACGGTTCGCAACGCAGGGACGCATGCCGCGGGGGTGGTGATCTCTGATAAGCCGGTCGTCGATTATCTGCCGCTGCATCGCCCCACATCGAATTCGGAAGAGACACCCATCAAGACCGTGACCCAGTTTGAAATGGGTGTTCTCGATTCGCTCGGCATGTTAAAAGTGGATTTTCTGGGGCTGATCACATTGTCGGTCATGGCGCGCGCCTGTGAGATGATCGAAAAGCGGCACGGGATGAAATATGATCTGGATAATATCCCGCTGGATGACCCGAAGGCCTTCGAATTGATGGGCAGCGGACAAACAGCTGGCGTCTTCCAAGTGGAGGGCGGCGGCATGACGCGCTGGCTGGTCGAGATGAAGCCAAAGACCCTCGATAACATCATCGCAATGGTGGCGTTATATCGTCCGGGACCGATGGCGTTCATCCCTGATTACATTGCCCGTATGAACGGCCAGGCGGATGTGCAATATCGCCACCCCAAAATGGAACCGATCTTCAAGGATACGTACGGAATTCCTGTCTATCAGGAGCAATTGATGCGTGCCGCCGTCGAACTGGCCGGATACACACCCTCTGAATCGGATGAATTGCGCAAGGCCATCTCGAAAAAGAAGGCCAAGGAGATCGAGAAGCATCGCATCAAGTTCGTAAAAGGCGCCGTAAAACAGGGAATTGATAAGACAACCGCCGAAGCCATCTACAAGGACTGGGAGGAATTTGCGCGTTACGGCTTCAACAAGTCGCACGCCGCAGATTATGGCGTGATCGCGGTGCAAACGGCCTACCTCAAAGCGCATTATCCTGCCGAATACATGGCAGCGATGCTGACCGCATCTGCCAGCCAGACGGAAAAGGTTGCACTGTATGTTGCGGACGCGCGCAGCATGGGCGTGCCCGTGCTCGCGCCTGAGATCAACACTTCAGGCTGGGACTTTGAGATCGAAGATATCGACGGCAAGCCAAGCATTCATTTTGGTTTCGGCGCGGTAAAAAACGTTGGTAAGGCTGCCATAGAAATGATCACCAGCGAGCGCGACAAGAACGGCAAATTCAAGGACCTGAACGACTTTGTCCGCCGTGTGGATCTGCGCGCAGTTGGCAAACGTGCGCTCGAATGCATCATCAAGGTTGGTGCGCTGGATAAATTTGGTAATCGTGCGGCGCTGCTGGCCTCGCTTGATCGTATCGTCGCGATCAGCAATAATCATTTCCGGGCGGCGGAAGCGGGGCAAATGTCCCTGTTTGGGGAGGCGACCGGCGTTACCGAGGAGATCATCCTTCCGGATGTCAATAACGTCGATAAGCGCGAGATGCTCAACTGGGAGCGCGAACTGATCGGGCTGTACATCTCCGATCATCCGCTCACACCGTATCAGACCACCTTCAGGCAGATCGTCAGTTACTTCTCGGGCCAACTCAACGAAGCGCAGCATGAGGAGAAGGTGCGCGTGGCAGGGCTTGTCACCGGCGTGCGTCCGTATGTCACCAAAAAGGGCCAGCCGATGGGCTTTGTCACCCTCGAGGATATCCAGGGCAACATCGATCTTGTGCTCTTCCCGCGCACATGGGCACAGACACGCGAGATACTGCAAGTTGGAGAGATCGTGATCGTTGAAGGCAAAGTGGATGCGAATAATACGCCCTCGAAGATTCTGGTGGATGCAGTGCGGACCGAGATCAGGATCCTTGAGCCTTTAAAGGATTCCCCGCCTCAATCGAAGCCGATGCCCTTCGATCAAACTCAGAACAAGCCTGATCCTGATCTTGAAGAATTGTCTCAGCCCAAACCCGATTCTCATGTAAAAGATTTCAAAGTCCAATCGAAACAGCCCGGGCCGTTGACGAAGAAAATCCCCACGAAGCCGATGGTCCCGCCGCCGATGCATCAGATGGCGGAGAAGAATGAGTTGGAATACGCTGTAGAGCAAGATAATATCTCGCCCAACGATGACGACATACCGCCGCCGCCCGATAACTTCCCCGATGGCTGGGACAGCGAGTGGCAGCCGTCATTTGACGATGCGGCCGTGGCGTCTCAACCCGAACCGGAGATCAAGGAGCAGGTTGAGCCCACCCAGCCACGCCCTGTTTCGTTGGAATCTGCTCAAGTTGAGACCCATGAAGTTGAGTCGGAGCAGACCGAGGCGGAGCGCGAAGCGATCGTTACGTCCTTATACATCCCGTTGGTGAAGGAAGAGGACAAGGACCATCCGCCCAAGCAGATCACGGTCAACCTGCGTACATCGGGGGACAAGGAAGAGGATCGGCGCCGCATCAAGACCATCTATGGCACGCTGATCTCGTTCCATGGGCGGGATCGGTTTGGGTTTCAGATATTTGAGAACGGCGGCAGGCACCTGCTTGATTTCCCGAACGATACGACGCGCATCGGCCCCGAACTGCTCAAACGCCTGAAGAAATTGATGGGGGAGGAGAGCTGGCAGGTGGAAGAGATCACGTTTCAGTAGGGGCGGACGACTGCCTGCCCTTTGTTCTATAATGAATCCACGATGGTACATCCCGATTTAGCTGTTCCAACCATTGATGTTCGCGAGCGGATACCGGATTCGGTCATCCAGAGTTTGGTGCGCCAGATCGAGGAAAAATTCAATCCGCAAAAGATCATTTTGTTTGGTTCCTATGCACGCGGTAATCCGCGCCCCGAAAGCGATGTGGATTTGCTTGTGATTATGGAAACCGAACTGCGGGAAGTCGAGCAATCCATTGCGATATGCCAGCAGATCGATTATTTATTTGGTCTAGATCTGATTGTGTATACGCCA
>DATHRQ010000007.1:0-8186 GCA_035465095.1 Anaerolineales bacterium
CTTTCCTTGATACTTCACGCAAGATCACGAACGATCTGTCATCCCGCCGAGAGGCGCTATGTCGTGTTCACTGGTCAAGGCGCGATCGAGGGATGACAGAATTTACAGAAAAAATGTTGCTCAATCTGAATAATAACTTCCACCCTTGACCGGATTATTCGGGAAATGTTAGACAGTCTGTGAAAACGGGCGGAGCACACATAATTTTCAGTTCAATGATAGAGGGTATGCGCATTTCCCCCGCGACTTAGTATCCACACGGCAATGGCCTGATTTTTCCCGATGGACTAACCAAATTGACTGTTTTTAAACTAACCGTGTTGGTTGCCTAAGTGGAACCAAACACCCGGCTGCTTCGTCCGAAAGATCCCCCGGTATCAAGTTCAAATACCGTGCGAGGCTTTTGGTATGGAGAACCCCTGAACGCCCTTCATTGGGCATGCCTTAGGTCCTTTAACAAGCGCCATCATCGATTCGAGCTGTTCGTATATGAAGACCTGGATGTACCAGCCGGAGTTCGGTTACGGAATGCCAACGAGATTGTACCGATAGAGCGCCTGTTTTTTCTTGAGAATAGCCATTCCAGCAAAAAGGATGTAGCCCCTTTCACTGATTACTTTCGGTTGAAATTTTTAAATGATTTCGGTGGTTGGTGGTGCGACATAGATACCATTTGTCTCAGCTCAAAATTCCCGGCAGGAGAGCGTATCTGGGCAAGGCAGGCTCCGGATTACAGACCTGATTCCATCAGCAACGGACAATTGTATTTCAGGAAGGGAGACTGGGTAGTAGGCAAACTACTTGCAGCTTGCGAGGAAGTGATGGCCAATATCAAGCGCAGGGAGTCGCTCGGCCCTGAGCTCATTTCAAAAGTTATCGCCGAACTCGAGTTACCGCTGGATATGGGTGCATCAGCTGAGGAGTTTTACCCCGTTCGCTATATTGAGAATTTCAAACTCTGGTTGCCCGAGTTTTATGATGAGGTGAAGGAGAAAATTGCGTCAGCAGTCTTTTTGCCCATTTACCAGTCCTATCCGGCCAGGCTGGGCTTCAACTATAAAAAACTGCCGCCTGATGGGAGTTTTCTCAATGAATTCATAAGAAACGAAGCGCCAGAATTTTCTGGCGTGACGCATGATGCCGAAGCATTCAGACACGCCGTTCGTGGATGGTTCAAACATAATTTCGCTTGGTCAATTTCCCGACTATTGACTGTTAGCAAAAGCGATATATTGGACTGGTTGAATGAATGAGGCGGTTTGAGTTTCCAGCAGTGCTTTCGCTCATTATGTTAATGACTGGAAGCTCGTGAAAAGGCCATGTCAAGACTGATTTTGATTGATCCTGAGTACCTGGATGCTACGGGTCACCACCGCTCTGCTGATCTTGAGTTAGGCAAGGCCTGCGAAGAGCTCGGCCTGGAGTTCTGTCTACTGGATCGATCTCATTTTGGTTGCAGGACCTACCTTTCCGACATTGAAATCAAGGAGTGGCTTGAACAACCACATTTGATACTGGAGGACTATGCAAGAATTTCAATTCACCCGGGAGACATGGTACTCATGCACACGGCAAGTCCTTGGCACCTCTTTGGGTTAGTAAATCGAATCAAGGATCTTCGGGGCGTCAAAATCGCCGTGGGGCTGATCTATCCGGTTCAGATCTGGAGCGCCGATGAAGCAGTACTCCGGCAACTGTCGCAAAGTGTGAGTGACCTGGTCAAGCAGTTGTCCGGAATGGACGCATTTCTTTACACCGAAACAGGCTATCTTGATCTCGGCACGCATCGGGTTGAATTACCATCGCTCGTTTTACCGCTTTCCCGCGCAAGCCTGTCCAGGATAAAGAGCCTCAAATCGAATCAACAGTGCGACTATGCCGGGAAAACACGTTTCGGCTTTTTTGGCCAACCAAGGACGGAGAAGGGGTTTGATAGTTTGTTGTCGTTACTGTCGCAAAATACGTATTCGGACAAGGAATTTCATTTTTTCTTGCCAACCGCATTCAAACGTCTCGAACCTCGAATTCAGAGTTCGCGTGGCAGCAATTCTGTTGCAACATACTATGGCGCGTTCGATCAGGATCAATATTTTGAAGCCATGGCCTCTTGCCATGCGGTGTTGTGCTTTTACGATCCCAAATATTACGGCGCACAGATGTCTGGAATCGTGACCGAAGCACCCCTGCTCGGCAAGGCAACAGTCATTTCAAGCGGTACCGAACCGGAAAAATTTCTTCAGCGTTATTGCCCGGGAACACACGTATCAGTCGCCTACACCCACGAGAGTCTCCACAATGCACTTTCACTGCCAATCGACGTCTGGAGCAAACTCAGCGCCAACGCGAACGCGTCAGAATCTCTGTTGATGGCGATAAAATCAGCACGCAGGTTTCTGCAAATCGCACTTTCAGCCCGTTTCTGAATTCCTCGTTTTGAGTTTCGGCATAACGGTATCCAGTACCCGACCGGTCGACACATCATCAATTAGTCGGGAATTTGCTTGTACAACTTCTACTGAGCGGTAAAAACCAAAGACTGCATGTCCGTCGTAATTCCCGCCACAGACGGCGACTGTTGGTTTGTCTAAGACGCCCCCAAGGTGCGCAAAGCCGGAGTCATTACTCACAATCACATCCGTCAAATGAAGAATACCAAGCAGAACCGGAGGTGAGTGTTTACCGATGAAATACGGACTCTTAAACTTGGCTAGCTGCTCTTGGGGCGCCCACGGTTCAGGCTTTAATGCGCCAATCAGGACTTGCACGCCGTGCTCACGCAGATTTGCTTCAACCACAAGCCATTTTTCGATGGGCCAGTTCCGCCACCTGTTGGCCGTGACGGGAGACAGGTAAGCAATTGGCTTATCCAGATCAAGACCCATGTCTTTCAACATTGCCTGCGCCGAATACAGTGATTCGCGATCGGGTGTGATCGTGTAATCGATGGCTTTGGTTCCGCACATCCCTGCCCACAGGTCATGTCGGAGGCCCTTGATGCCCTGCCGCTCTGGGTCAGAGTCCGCGTCCCCCGGCCGACCAATTTCCAATTTCCTTCCCGGGACTACACCGTCATTCGTAATGTAACAATGCGGCCAGACAAGTTGGGCCCAGTCAATAAATCGGTGAACATCAAACACCCTGTTTGCATGCAGGTAGAACTCGACTTGATAATCCGGAAATTGTGACGCCAGCCCTCTGACTATGGCGCCGCAAACAACAATGTCTCCTATACCAAGCCAATGAAGCACCAGGGAAATGGTAGGCTGAACAGTTCCCACAGGTTGATCGGATACGCTTTTTTCCGGACTGCGTTCACCAAGTGTTTGCTTGCTACGGGAAGGAAAATTCCGCTCAAGCCGCTCGAAGAAAGCTGTCAGCCACTGGATAATTGATTGTTTATCAGAAATTGCCATTCAGTCGGTCAATCAGCCTTTGCTTCAATCATCCATATCGCTTCATGTGGCCCCAAATCAGGATCTTCTGCCGGACTGAAATTGGCAAGAGAAGGCTTTTCCCCCAAAAGCTGGCTGGAGTAAATTTCTATTAACTTTAACTTGGCCAGAACGTCGCCCTCAAGCGGAATTCGGACTCGGCGGCAAGCCAGTCTCTCTGGGATGAGCTGCCTGAATTGGTGAAGTCCGGCAAGCCGCAATTCGCGACGGGACGCATAGTGCAGGTCCTCGTAGAATCCTATTCGGTACCGGGAACTGAGCTTCCCAAGGTTATGCAGAACCCAGTCCCTCAATGTCAGGTGGTCCACGTGCGAGCCTATGCCCATGGGAGCCAATAAGAGCGATCCATCACCAAACTTTTCATGAATGCTTGCCATACATTTATTCAGTGGCATGGTGACATAATCGAGATCGCTTGCTCGCGGCCGCTCGCCCAATGGATTCTTAATTCCTCTGAGCGGAGCATCCATCAATTCCAGGAACTCCATTCTAATTCCCGACGCACTGGCAAAGCTCAGGTCTTCTTCGCGTCGAATCTTTGTGACCCTCGAAACCAGTTCGTCCTGATTCTGGCCATGCATTCCCGGCAAATAGCCAGAGATTGAAAATACGTTTATAACGCAAGCATATGGGCTACTCCTGGCCAAATATCCCAGTGAAAAACACGCGTCATCGCTGTGGGGGGACAATATGATTTTCCTGTGTCCCCGAATGAGGTCATCCACGGCTTTCAATGAGTCAAGTGTTTCCCTGGGTTACTTGCAGCGTCAACTCACGCTTGCGCTTTGAAGAAGAAATGATCTTCTCGAATGGATTCTATGAATTCAAATCCGGCGCCCTTGAGTTTTTCATGGATTCGTTTTTCATTACGACTGTAGGCTTCTACCTGAAGCAAAAACATATTCGACTCAAAAAGCTTTCGCATGCCCTCCAGAACGTGTTCCTCATGACCTTCGACGTCGATTTTGGCCACGAAGAATTTGTCCGAAACACCTGCAAACAGTTGATCAAGCACTAAATTTGGGACATGAAAATCAGCATTGAACCCGGCAGTTTCAGATACCTCTGCCCAGCCTCGGTTTGATCTGCGCAAAGGCAGGCTAATTTGAGTCTCACCGGTCCGGTCAGTAACAACATTTGGATGGAGATGGATGGACTTCAGTGCGCTGTTCAGCAAGATGTTGGCGTTGAGTTGTGCATAGTTCTCGGGGTTGGCTTCGAAGGCGTGTAGTTCGGAAAACAGGCCTGATCTGAGCATAACCATCGAATACCAGCCCAGGTATGCCCCAATATCCAGAAAAACCAGGTCATAGTTCGTGGAATAGTGTTGCTTGATTAGCCTTGTCAGGGTTTTGATCTGAGCCGACTCCCAGCTGTCGGTCTTTCTGATAGCTCTGTCTATCATGGATTCCATGTCTAGCAGGAAAACCCCCGCTTCGCATCGATGAATGACCCAGCGGGCTGGAATAGCAGTCAGGTCATTGAAGCCTTGGGACCAGTTTTCAAGCCCCAGTAGTCCTTCACGGATCTGCTTTATGGACTGGGCCAAACCGCCGGAAACCGTTACGTCATCTTTGCGACATTTAACGCCATTCTCGACTCCGGGCTCCTCATGGGATTTGGAATTCATCGGAAGATTTGGATATTTTGATTAAAATAGATTGATGTTCCGGGTCACTTCCTGAACCATTTCCAGGATCCCGTTTTCGAGCCGGTCCCAGACCCAAAGATTTGGAGGGTCTTGAATTCCGAGAGTTTTACCATATCCCCCTTCCCAACAGCGGCCGTCACAATCGGCCCAATCCGGGGCCACCCGGCTGAGTTGCTGTACAACATCAGGATGCCGTTCTTGTTCAATTTATTAAGAAACAAATACAACAAATCCTTGTCGGCCAACGGGGTTTCGGGGGTGGGTTTGCCATGCATTCCTTGGCCGGAGCCAATCCAGTACTCGCCTAAATGAAACAGGGTGACGACATCGAATTTCGGCAATAATTCGGGATTCAATGAATAAATGTCAGCATAAATTGCTTTATACGACATTGCCAGCTGCGAGTCCGAACTGACGAGTTCCATGTAAGCTTGATACTCCCCTTGGGACGCCGTTATGGCCAGGATTGAGTTTGCATTCCCTCGGCTGGCGTTACTCACACCCACCAAGTGGTGCTCACCTGTCCCGAAATGGAAAATGCTTTTGCCGCGAATGTCATTTTCCTGAAGATATTGATTGAAGTGCACATCACAGGGACAGGCGTCCTCATTCAACTGCCAAGGTAAATCATAGAAATTCAACGCCATATACCAACACCTTGGTTCATAATATTATTGGCAACCTGACTTGCTCTGCATTAGATCAAATTCATGGCTGTTCGTAGAATCTTGCTTTGTTTCTCGGACACTTAAGCCGTAAGCAGGCTTTAGAGCAGAGTTCGCGCCTGATGTTCCGCCAATTTGACTTCAAGACCATTCCCAATAATGACGTGTAAAAGGTTCTGACCGATCAAAATCAACCGAGTCCCAAGTGCCGAGCTTTTTTAGCCGGTCAGTTGTTGGGAACCTAAGTTGCTCAGTGGTCAGGTCTCTACGGTTTCCATGCCAGTTTTTTGACAAATCCACCTGTGAAAAAGCTCGGCCAACGTATTTTCTCACCGCATGTTCATAGGACAACGCTATGTAGTGGCGAAGAACGAAATTCTCTGGACACAATTTTACGTGACCACCGTGAACTCTATGGCCACCGGAAGCAACATTTGTGAATTCCACACTGTTGCGCCAAGCCCGCATGAGCCTGTGGCGGGCCGGTGCGAAATAATAGTAGTGGAGAAAATCCTTTTCATACCTATTTCCGCGGAGTTTGTCTCCCTTTACCGGAAGGAACACGAATTCATCAAAATTGATGATGTTGTACCCCTGCTGCGATACCCGCTTGATTCCCTGAAGCAGGGTCTCGCCACTCGCTGGGCTTTGCAGCCACTCATCTGCATCTGCATGGATAACCCAATCATGACTTAATTTCTGCGCGATTTTCTGTTTCGCTTTAAGTTGCGCGGAAAGGTCGAAGTACCCTCTCCACGGTAAGCGATCCATAAACAGCAATCCCTTGCTGTCGAACTCTCTGCATCTATCAACGCTGTCATCTGTGGAGTCGTTGTCAATCACGACGACATCAACCCCTGCCGCGGTAAAGGCAGCTAATGCCCTGTGGATATGCTCGGCTTCGTTACGAACGGCAATAATGGCAACGCAGGTAATAGAATCAGACAATTGCATGATCCATAAGAGGAACCCCAGGCTTGTTGATGGCCAACCAAACCTCCCCTGAACACAAAAAACTTCCTTGTTACGTACGCATTTCAACCATCGTCGCAATTTTGTATGGCTGCGGTGCCATTCGACAGGCCACGCAGGCCACCCGCTCTATCGTCCGGTCGAGTTCGAAGCGCCGGTTAAAGTAGAGCGCAATGAGTAATGGTCAGCACGCATTCCAGCATGCGCATGACAAGTCCCTTGGCGAGCGGTCTTGACGTTTCCGAGCGCAGTATTGCTCCAGCTGAACTCTGTTTCTTACTAAACTGCGCACGGTTGGTTTCCCTTTCATTAACACCTAAGCAAAAAACCACGCTTCAAATTCATGGGACGACGATCAAATCGATTGTACCAGAGTACACTTGCGCCAACGTATGGCGCATACAGCACTCAATTGGCCCGACGAATTCTCATAGAGCGAGCCTGCGGATGCGACAGTTTCGCGAAATGCTAAACTCACGATCGAAGAAACTTCAGCGAATCCTCTGGTATTCAGGAAAGTGACCAACCCCACCTCATTCACCTACACCTTCCCCGTCAGCTCCGCGCCGCAGCGGCCGGCGCCCGAGCCGGAGCTGTTCGCGGTGGACCGGCTCAGCGATTTCGGGCTCGGCGCCGATCAGCTGCTGGCGCGCAATCCGCGCACGGGCGGCGAGCTGGTCACGCCCGGCGATCACTTCAACACTTTGGTCGCTTATTGTTCGGCGTTCCGCAGCCTGGACGAGCACGTGGCGGAACTGATGAAGGGCAGCGACGACGCCCCCCAGCGGGCGGCGGTGATCCGCCAGGTCGTGCAGTCGTTCCGCGGCGCCGGGCTGACGCTCTCGGCGCGGGACATCTGCCGCGAACTGGCCCCGGTTGCGGGAGCCACCCCCCTTGCGGAGAAGCCGGTGGTGGTGATCACCTCCTGCGACCAGCCGCGGAAGCTGGAGCGCCTGTTGGCGTCGCTGCTGGAACACTGCGATCTGGGCGCAGTCGAGCGCTGTTTCGTGGTCGACGACTCGCGCTCGGCTGAAAATGCTCGCCGCAACCGCGCCGCCATAGTTGCGGCGGCCGCGCGGTCCGCGGCCCCGATTCACTGCTTCGGCGCCGACGAGGCGATCGAACTGACGGCGACCCTCGCCACGCAACTGCCGCAGCACGCGGAGGCGATAGACTTCCTGCTCGGCCGGCCACGCTGGCGGGACTTCGAATCTTACGGTGTGGCGCGCAACTTCAGCCACCTGCTGGCGGTCGGCAAACCGCTGGTGGTGTTTGACGACGACACCCTGTGCGAGGCCTGGGCGGCACCGTTCCAGGCCGAAGGCGTGGCATTCACCGCGGGCCAGCGCGAGGCAGCCTTCTATTCGAACCACGATGAGTGGCGGCAGGGTCTGACGCGCTGCGGCTTCGACCCGGTCGCCGGACACCTGCGCTGCCTGGGGCTGG
>DATHRQ010000008.1:0-8200 GCA_035465095.1 Anaerolineales bacterium
GATCGGCTGAGGCCAACTGGTTTTCGGCAATACAGGCGGGAAGGATGATGAAACCACCTCGTCGAAGTAATTGTCCGCGCCGTTTGTGTCCCAGATGATGTCGAAACCTCGTCCAAGCATGTTGGTCACGAACGGGTCGGCATCGTAGCCGTTGTTCTCGTAGATGTTGTCATGCGCATACACATGTTCGGGGTTGGGGCCGACATCGATCTCGTTTTCCGAGAAACCGATAGTCAGGTTGAACACGGCCAGACCGCCTGTCTTATTACCCTTGATGGTGTTGCCGAAAATTTCCACTTCATCGGCAGCCAGGATCAGCATCCCCGTCCCCGGTGGTATCAATGCCGCACTGGTACCTGTTTTTGCAAAGTTTTCACCGTTATTATTTTCAACGATATTGTTGTAGACCTTCGTGTACAACGAAACCTTCGATGGCAATTGCGGAAG
The DNA here is from genome assembly GCA_035465095.1 of Anaerolineales bacterium. GTDB lineage: Bacteria > Chloroflexota > Anaerolineae > Anaerolineales > Villigracilaceae > Defluviilinea. The sequence goes on from DATHRQ010000008.1 coordinate 448, forward strand.
CAGGTCAATGAAGATGCCGACTGTATTATCGTGCGCCACATTGTCATAGACTTCACCATTGACGGTGTTTTCCAGCTCGATGCCGATCACATTTCCATAGGTCAACGTATCGCGGATGATCACATTCTGTGATTTGCCAGCATAGATCGCAGCATCATTCATCAGGGTGGCTTCGATATTTTCAATCAGCACATCCGTACAGCGCACGGGATAAACGCCATACACGCCCGTATTTTCAATTTACATGTCGTGCAGGTAAACGCCTGTCGCGCCTTCCACCAATACGCCGTTCGAGGTGTAGTTCTTCACGACAAAGTTGTACATCTCAAAGTTATTACCCGATGCGATCACACCGTCTGAGCGGGTGCCTTCGCCGTCGATCACAGGCCATTCGCCGTTTTCATTCGGAATGCCAACCAATGTGACATCGCTCCAATCGAGCACCACCGACTCATAATAAATGCCGTACGGGACCTCGATGGTGTCGCCGGGTCCGGAGCGGTCGACAGCCTGCTGGATGGTTTCGTTCGGTCCCACGCGGATGACGGTCGGTTCGTGCGCATGGATGTTGGCTCCTGTTCCCCCAACATTCATCAGGCTGACGGCTTCCCGCGCCGGGTTCGGGTACTGTTCCACTACAGGCAGTCCCGATGGAACAGAGGCCGGCACCTCAGGCATTGCACTTTCATCGGTCAATGCGAAGAGGAATGCGACTAGGTCTTCCTTTTCCTGTTCGCTCAACTCAAACGGGACGATCTGTCTATCCACTGTGATGCCCCGCTCGGTACCCCCGCCTTTGGCGTAGAAGTCGATCACTTCCTCAAGAGTGGCTCAAGCGCCGTTATGCATATAAGGCGCAGACAGGGCTACGTTGCGAAGGGACGGGGCTTTGAAGGCGCCCTCCTTGCCGTCATCTGAAACGGCAGCGCGTCCGGCATCGTGCGGCTGGCCATCAAGGTCTGGGACGCCTGTCACGAAGAAATTGTCGTTGCCAAAGGTCGGAGCGGCATGACATTCAAAACATCGCGTCGAGGCGGAACGGAACAGGTCCAGGCCGCGGCGCTGCTGGCCGGTCAGTGCGTCGAATTGACCGGCGGCGTATTTGTCGAACGGGCTGTTGTTGGAGATGAGCGTGCGCTCGAAGGCTGCAATCGCAGTTTGCAGATTTTCGATGGTGACCGCTTCTGCACCGCCGCCGAATGCGCTGGCGAACATGTCCACGTAGGCGGGAATCGCTTTGAGGCGGGATATGGTTTCTTCGTCAGAGGCAGCCATCTCGTTGGAGGCGTGAAGCGGGACTAAAAGCTGGGATTCGAGCGTCGATTCTCGACCATCCCAGAAGAAGTTCGAACCGTAACCGACGTTCCACAGGCTCAGGCTGTTGCGCTGGAGGTTGGTGGCTGTCTGCATTCCATCGCTGAATCCGAGGCTTGGGTTATGGCAGGTTGCACAGGAGATATCCTGATTTTTGGAAAGTACGGGGTCGAAGAACAACATGCGGCCAAGCTCTGCCTTTTCTGGCGATGTCTCGCCGTTGAGCGGGGGGAATTCACGCTGCAGGCCGCTGTAGGCGGGAAGCACGCTGCTCGCGCCGGCGCCCCATTTTTCTTCGGGCAGCACTTCATCGTAGGGCAGGGGGGCGAAGGCGGCGTAGAGAATGCCGAGCAGGGCGAGCACGCCCAACCCTTGCAGAATGCGTTTGATCCAGATTTTCATATTTCCTCTTTCATCTACTTGGCGTTTTATTTCAATGTCATTAGGTATGACACGAGCGCAGAAAGTTCTTCGCTGGTCAGTTCCTTGCCGAAGTTGGTCGGCATGGTGTCGGTAAAGCCTTCAACGACGTAAAAATCAGGGACAAGGATGGAGCGTTCGAGATAGGCCTCCGCGTCATAGCCTGCGACTCGGGTTTCGGCGCGTGTGGCAATTCCATACAGGGATGGGCCGATCACGATCGTATCAGGGACTGTGGCGTGGCATTGTGCGCAGCGCAGGTTGAAAACCGCCTGTCCCTGCTGCTGCTGCGGGGTGAGGGTGGGTGATGTTTGTTTATCCGATGCGGAACAAGCCGCCAATACGATGGCGGCGAGAAGACTGAATGTGACCTTCAAGTTCATGCAGAAAAAATCCTCGGGTTGGAGTCAAAAAACTATACACAACACTGCTGATTTTAAGACAGAAACTGAAATTATCTTATGGTTTCCAAGTCTTTTTCGAGCAATTGCCTGTCCTCATTATCTTCGATATGTTCGAGCATTTCTCGCGCCTTCTCAAGATGGGTGAGCATAATGTAGCGCTTGCCCGATATCATCTCGGCGCGGGCGAGTGTCTCGTAGGCATAGCCTTTGAAAAACGGAGTCAGGTCTCTTGCGTGTTCCAGAGATAGCTGTCCATACCTGCGAGCGTTGTTTGGTTGACCGATCAGACAGTAAACACGCGAGACCTGCCAGTATCCCACCGAGAGATTTTTGTGTGTGACGTCCTCCCGTTGTGACCAATGCCACAGGGAAGCGATAGCTGTGTGCAACATTTCCATACTTTCTTCTTTTGAGCGGGTGCCGTCCTTGTCCATGTTATCCCATGTTTTATTGAAGCACTCGGTTGAAAAATATTTGTGCGCCTGTTGAATGTCAAAGATTGATGTGTCCACCATATTGAATCCTTATTTAGTGAGGACGAACGAATAAAAGTAAGTTATTTTCCGAGCTTTACGAGCTGAGGCCTTGAGTTTGGCACACGCGATACAGTCCCCCGCGCTTCGAGGTCGAGTTTGACCGTGGTCACATACCACATGACCGAACCCTCGAACTTGCCGCGTACTTCCTTTTCCACGGCCTGGGATAGTTTCATGAACGGCATTTCTTTGTGTTTTCTTAATGTCGATAAAATCGCCTTGCGGATAATTTCATACTTTGCCTTGCTGATTCTCACCCCTTGTTTTTTCTTCGGATGTAACGTCAGGATCGTATCGTTCATAAGGTTGCACCTCCTATTGGCGGAACTATTTTACTCCAACTGTGAACTTGTGTTTGATTTTAACCACAAAGTCACGGAGATTATCATCCGTGACTTTGTGGTTGGCACACCGGGAGAGCTATGCAGGTTACTTCAATCTTTCAGCGACCATCTCGGCAACATCCTTGACCTGCATCGAATTGTCATCCGCTTTGGATGCGTCGTTCATCATCGTCAGGCAGAATGGGCATCCCACCGCGAGGGTGTCTGCACCGGTCGCCTTGGCTTCAGCGAATCGAACTTCATTGACGCGGGCTGTGCCCTCCTCCTCTTCCTTCCACATCTGCGCCCCGCCCGCGCCGCAGCAGAAGGACTTGGCCCCACTTCGCGGCATTTCGACCGTCGTCACGCCTGTTGAGTCGAGCGCATCGCGCGGTGCCTCAAATTCGTTGTTGTGCCTGCCCAAATAACAGGGATCATGGAAGGTGACCTGCATATTATCGCCGTCCAGGTTCATCGAGATCTTTCCAGCGCCGACCAATTCGTTGATCAACTGTGTATGATGGATAACCTGATAGTTTCCGCCAAAGGCAGGGTATTCATTTTTGATCGTATGCAGGCAGTGCGGGCATGTTGTCACGATGCGTTTCGGCGCGACCTCATTGAGAATTTCCACGTTCTGAGAAGCCAGCCCGAAGAATATGTCCTCACGTCCTGCGCGGCGGGCGGAATCGCCTGTGCAGGCTTCGTTCTGCCCGAGCACTGCATAATTTAACCCTGCGGCGTTCAGGATCTTTGCGAGAGCCTGCGCGGTTTTTTGAGCGCGTGCATCCGTTGCGGGGGCACAGCCGACCCACCAGAGGATATCCGGGTCGCTGTTCTGTTCGATGGTTGGCACATCCATGCCATTAGCCCACTTCATACGGTCGGCTGGAGATACGTTCCACGGATTCATATTGCGTTCCATGCCCTTGAAGGCTGTCTCCAACTCCTTCGGGAAGTTGCTTTCCATCAGGGTCAAATTGCGGCGGATGTCGAGGATATCGCGCATGGGTTCGTTGCCCACCGGGCAGATATCCACGCACGCGCCGCAGGCTGTGCAGGCCCAGACCGCCTCCTCCGTGATCAGATCGAGCATCGGCACGTCAGTGCTGCCGTCCTTCAAATGATAGCGTTTGTTGATCTCCAGTGCGGCGGGCGACAGTACCTTACCCGTGTTGTAGGCGGGGCAGGCATCCTGACAGCGAAAACATTGGATGCAGGCATAACTGTCCACGATCTGTTCCCAGCCCAAATCCCTCATCGTTGCCGCGCCAAACTGCTCGATGGACTCGTCGTCGAGGTCGACATAATCCAACGCACCGATCGATCTTCGTTCTGGCTTCAAAGCGAAATTGACAGGAGCAAAGAACAGATGAATGTGTTTGGATTTTGGAAAATAGGGAAGAAATGCCACGACCACACCCAACGATATCCACCAAGAAACATGTTCGCCAACGACCATTGCATTCGCGCTCCACCCGGACCATAAGCCTGATACCGCAGAAATGATCGGCTGCCAACTGTCGGTGAAACCCTCCTGTGCCAGGTGGAAGGACTCTTCCAGCATGCGCATGAAGTTGTGTGTGAAGAATGTCGCAGTGACGATGGCTGAGTCGCGCGTGATGTTCCTGCGTGCCTTCGGGTTCAATAGGGTCGTGTCGCGAGTCGTTAATGAAGCTGGTTTGAGCACATAACGCCGGAAGGATAACGCCAGCATCCCGACCATGATCGCAACTCCCATGAAGTCTGCCAGCAGGCGATAGACATCTCCAAAGGTGCCCATGTTGTACAGGATCTTGAGGCCGGTGTAGCCATAGATCAGGTCAGATAGATTGATAAGCAAATATGTGAAGAAACCCCATCCGATAAATCCATGCAGGATGCTGACGATGGGGCGGGCTCTGAAAACAGGTTGGAAAAGGATGAATTTGGCGATCAAATCCCCGATGCGTTTGGGAAGAAGCGACCAGTCGATCCTTCCTCCTCCGCTGGCGATCTGGGCGATGATTCGCATTGTCCCCGTGTAGGTCAAGTAGAGCGATGCAATTGCTGCAAGAGCGAAGAGGATTTTTTCGACGAGAGTAAGCATCATGCCTCCAAAAACATCCGTGACCGGATGGATACAATTTCTTATTCCATTTTAGTTTAGCATAATTCGAATTGCCAGCGACGAATGTCACCGACTGACCTGATTCACGTACTCTATCGCTCCCTGGCAGGCTGGTTCAAGATATGGGGAAATAGCTTCAAAAGTGAGAGGTTCATCGTTTTGGCTGGCAAGCTCGAAGGCTGTGGCAAGGCATCCGCCGCCGGCGTTGTAGTTGACGAGCGTGAACTTCCACATATCTTCGTAGGATATCCCCAGCTCGCTGGGTGTCTTTCGGTCATTGTAATTCCAGACCACTTGTGAAGCCTGTTCACAATTTGCGAGCATTGTATGCGCAAATACGTCGATGCTGAAATTCGCGCGGTCGAGGTCGATCCCCAGCGGACAGTCCTCACAATTTGCATTGACGGCATCTATAAGCGCGAGTCTCAAATACGCCCGATTTTCCTCACCCATGTAGAGGTATCCTTTACTGCAGCGTTCCGAATCCATGACCAGCGGACAGAATTGCTTGGCAAACGGCGGATTCCACATCAGCGCTGTATCAGCGCCTTGTTCTGTTAATTGTCCCAGCCCAATGTCGTTCTTGGTGGTACCCGGCCAGAACTGGCTCTCGATGGCGAACAGGTTCTTCATCAAATGGGCGGGTACGCTGGTCTCTTTTGCGACATTCAGGATGATTTCATCGAACTGATTTTGCCAGTCGTTGACGGCCGGACGCGCAACTTCCATCCCGCAGGCTGATGCGACACCGTCCGATAGCAATCCGCCGTCACTGCACGAACTTGCATCCACTGCGCCGCTGCGGATCAGGTTTGCGGCCAGCAGGGTATAGGGGATCTGAGTGCCGAGCATCTCACTTTGCGTGGGCGTGCTCAGCCATTCAGGCGGGCCGCCGACGGGAGGCAGCACCCCCCAGATGTCGACACAGGTGGCGACTGGCACACCAGCCCATTGGTCGCTCAAAACATCCACATACCAGTATGCTGGCTGATCGGGGTTGCCTTCGTCCCTCATTGCCACGCGGATCTGCGCCTCGAAGATTTCACTGCTGTCGCCGTAACTGGAATAAGCCCAGAATTGGAGCGTAAAGACATCCTCATTGGTGACCGGTAATTTCAAGCGGCAAACGGGTCCGCAGTTAAAGGGTTGGGTATCGTAAAGTCCCTCGATGCCGATGATCTCATAACCTGACAAGGGTTCGAGGCCGGTTAACACCAAAATGGGTTCCAGCTCGCAAATACTTGTCGATGAGGTGTAAATGGGAATGCAGTTTTCCAGCGTGACCTTTACGATGGGCGGCGGCAATTTGGTTGATATCTGCTTTTGCGCAGGCTTGCTGCCTACTTGTACGAGGTAAAAGCCCTTGCAAAGGCTTACATCAAGTGCAGTGCACGGCTGTTGTTCCACCCATTTGTCGTGGATTTCTTCGCCGCAATCCACGTATACATCTCCCGGGGTGGGCAGGCCTTCGTGATCCGTATCGATCTCGCAGACAACATCCGTTTCGCCCCAGCGGATCATCCAATAAAAATAGCGTGTGTAGTCGACGGTGGTGACGGAGTAACGGTCGGGGCCGGGCGGGGCATGGGACGGCGAAGCAGACCCGCGCGAAAATGAGCCGAAACCGCTTCCCATGAGGACGAGAAGCAGGCACAGCATTAAAAGCCTTGTGCCCCACTTTACCCGAATCCTGTTTCCTTTTTTCATATAAAAAGAGTCCGCTTGCATTATAGCGGACTCTTTCGATTTACGGTTGACTTTTTGGTTACAAATCAGGATTTGGTATCGTCCATTTCCTCGAGCGTTTCCATATCCCGTTCGAGATTGCGGCTGCGTATGTACATGCTTACGACGTAAATTCCCATGACGATAAAGGCAACAACGTAACCGGCGATCATGTAGCCGGATGTGTCGGGGGTGGTTGTTTGTAAGAACATAATAACTCCTTGAAGATGAGGGTGCGTCGCACTTTTATAGTGGGTGGTCTTTTCCCAGGTTTGAAGGTGCGACGCACTCCGTTGAGTACAGCTTACATCATCACTTTCAGCTTCAACTGCTCGACCTTTTCCTGTAATACACCCAGACGGATGCGGTTCCAGAACAGGTCGATGAAGATGATCGTGAAGGCGAAAAGCGCAAAGAAGAACGCGGTACGCATATCGGGGGTCATGCTGAACGAGCCTTCTGCTTCAGCGTTTGAGCCGCCAATAACGACCGGGTGGATGGTGCGGAACAGGCGGATGGCAAAGAACGTAATCGGTGCGCTCAGCCCGCCGATCAGCGCATAAACGGCGCCGAAGCGCGCGCGCCGGTCAGGGTCGTCTATGCCTTGGCGAAGCATGAAGTAGGCGATGTAGATCAATTCTGTGATCGCGGCTGTGGTGAGACGCGGGTCCCACGTCCACCAGGTGTTCCAGGCAGGGCGCGCCCAGATCGAACCTAGCACGATGGTGATCAGGAAGAACACCAGGCTGACCTCGATTGCGGCGACCTGCAGGCGGTCCCATTTTAGATTTTTTGTGACAAGATAGGTCACGCTGAACACTGCCGCAAGGATGAAGCCCATCAGGGCCGTCCAGGCGGTGCCGATGTGGAAATAGAACACGCGCTGGACGTCTCCCATCACAAGTTCGGTGGGGGCGAACA
>DATHRQ010000009.1:0-4552 GCA_035465095.1 Anaerolineales bacterium
GCCGCCTTGTTCGTAACGCGTGCAGGCCGGGCCGCCCACAATTTCAACCTCAGTGCCAGGGTCGTTTGTTCGTATCAGGTTATTGAATAGACCGGGAAACGAACGGAAATTGAGTGGGCGTTGGATCATTGCTTTCATGCCGACTTCCAGTTGTGAGCGGGATGTGGCGGCGCAGGCTTCCGGCTCGGATGGAATTTCAACGACCGGCGTTGGGAGCGGTTCGTCAGTGTCTGCTTCGGTGGGAGGTGGCATCAGTGTGGCTGTTTGAGTCGGAGTACCGGTGGGCGCTGGTGGTGTTGTCGTCGGCGGAAGGGGTGTTGAGGTTGGCGAGGCAGTTGTCGGCGTGGAAGGCAGCGGGGTGGATGTCGAGGCAGATGGGATCGGTTGCAGTTGCTGCGTTGGTCGGTTCCAGATCAGGAAAAGCAATAATAACAGAACGATCGCGACGATCAATTTGAACAGGTCGTAGAACGGCGCGTGGGAGGTAGCTCGCATTACCGGTTTACCCGCTCGTCTTTTTTTGTCTTGCAAACTCTTTTGCCTGGGCAATGATTGTATTCTCTTCAGAGAAGAATCGCTTAAAAAGTGTTCCTAGGATTTTTTCCATTTCTTTTGACCTGAGTTGCGATAATTGCTCAAATGTATGAATACCCGCCTCGTTCAATCGCCTGGAAAAGACAGGGCCGATGCCGTTGATGGCCTGCAGATTGTCCCTGCCGCTTCTGTGGGTGAGCGGTGTGGTGATGGAGAGGTCAGGCCGCCTGTTCAGATTCTCTTCCAGGGATGCTATGCGTTCCCGGAGTTCGGCATTTTCACCTGCGGCCTTGTTGATTCGACCGCGCCAGTAGAACCAATCGAGTACCCATTCGGCGACCCAGCCGACCAAAACTCCTGCTATGAAAATTGCAATAGTATTCATTCCTGAAATCCTCTCCCGATATCCCAAAAGACACTGTCCCGTTATTTTATCAGTATGTTACGATTGTTCAATGCCAGAAAGTGAAATCGCACCTCACCTTAAAATATCAGATATTTTAAGGTTTATCCCCCACACGTACTCTTGAATTGAGTTGCCCGGTATGCTAAAATGCAGTTCAATATAGCCATATGTACGGGGATGCAGAGCACCAACGCCCACAGATGGCGGCAACAAATGTTCTAATAAACGGAGAAAACCTTCTCGATGCGTTGTCCATATTGCCAGAATAACGACTCTAAAGTGCTCGATACCTCTCACGACAGCCACGGCGGCATACGCCGTCGTCGTGAGTGTTTTCACTGCGGACAACGCTTCAGCACCTATGAGCGCCCGATCCTGGCGACGCCGCTGCTCATCAAACAGGACGGCACGCGCGAAGAATTTGACCGCGAAAAACTGGCACGCGGTATTCGCATCTCCTGTGCGAAACGTCCCGTTTCGGCGGCAGATATCGAGCGCATGATCGGGCAGGTTGAGTCGTCACTGCAAAAGATGAGCAAATCGGAGGTTTCCTCCCGTATCGTCGGCGAACTGGTGATGAAGGTATTGAAGGAGGTGGATCAGGTTGCGTACATCCGTTATGCGATCGTGTATCTCGGTTTGGACGACCTGCATTCCATCCGCGACGAAATCAATCAATTGCTCGAAAGCTAATCGACCGGCAGCCACCATTCCAAAGTGGGGTGGAATGGTTCTGTCGGTTTTTTCATCTCAAAATATATACATAGAGGAGAGTGTGTCATGGCAAGCAATGCAGTCACAAAAACGGAACAAGCGAAGAACGGATTACTCCCAACGCCTCCCATGCCCAGGGGACTGCCCAAGGCGAAACTCACGGATAATGCGCGTCAGGTGCTGAAGAAACGTTACGTGCGGCGCGGAGACGATGGAAAACCCGCTGAAACGGTCGAGGAAATGTTCTGGCGGGTGGCTTATCATGTAGCCAAAGTGGAGGAACAGTGGGAAGCCGATGTTCAGAAGCGGACGGTTGAGTACTACCATTTATTATCCAGCAAGAAGTTTTTTCCAAACTCTCCGACCTTTACCGGTGCCGGCACGCCGTTGGGTCAGCTCGCGGCATGTTTTGTACTGCCGATCAGCGACGATATGGGGCGCGACAGCGCCGGCATCTTCCAGACTCTGCGCGATGCGGCCCTGATCCAGCAGACGGGCGGCGGGAACGGGTTCTCATTTTCGCGACTGCGGCCAAAGGGATCACTTGTGCAGACCTCGGCTGGGCAGGCAACAGGCCCGGTCGGTTTCCTGCGCGTCTACGACCATGCCTTCGGCGAGATCGCGCAGGGCGGCACACGCCGCGGCGCCAACATGGCTGTCCTGCGGGTTGACCATCCCGATGTGGAGGATTTTATTACCTGCAAGCTAGATGAGAACCAGATCACGAATTTCAATATATCGGTCGGCATCACCGACTCGTTCATGCGCGCGGTTAAGAATGACGATGAATGGGAACTGCGATTCCCCGACATGAAAGAGATGAAGAAGCGAGGCTTCAGCGGCACGATCGAGCAGGCCGAAGCCGAGGGCATCACCATTCATTCCTATAAAACAGTTAAAGCGCGTGATATCTTCGATAAGATCGTCAAGCAGGCGCATCACAACGGCGAACCCGGTGTGTTGTTCCTGGATGCGGCGAATCGCTCGAACCCGGTTCCGCATTTGTATCCACTGGAGGCTACAAATCCATGCGTTACGGGCGATACATTGATCTATACCGAACAAGGATTACGTCGCGCAGATGAACTTGCCGCGGAAGGCAGGGAAATAAACGTGACAACCGATGCCCGCTTTGGTACAGAGACCTTCCTGCCTGCCACGCACGTTTTCCAAACAGGGACGAAGAAGGTTATGCGGCTGATGACCCGCGAAGGTTATGAAATTCGTTTAACGGAAGACCACCGTGTAATGACATCGCGTGGTTGGATGGAAACGCAGGATCTGCAGCCCGGTGATCGAATTCATATCTTAAATCGCAAAGGCGGATTCGGGTCAGCAGGTACTCTCGAAGAGGGTCGCGTTTTGGGCTGGCTGGTCGGAGACGGAACCGTTAATGTAGTACGCGCCGTCCTCTCCTTTTTCGGAGATGAAAAACGTGAACTGGCTCCGATGTTTGCTGAAATGGTTACAAACCTTGTTGAGAAATCAGACCAGCAGCGTGCATATCCTGTAGGGATAACAAATGTCGATGAGCGTGATGAAGCACGGGTTGCTTCCGACCGCTTGCGCGATTGGGCGGCTCAATACGGTATTACAAAAGAAAAGAAACATCTTGTTCCGTCGGCAGTTTTTGCAGGCAGTGAAGATATTCAACGCGGTTTTCTGCAAGCCTTGTTTACCGCCGATGGGCAGGTAAATGATGGAGGCGAGAAAGGCTGCTCTGTCCGCCTTTCCTCGAGTCATTTGTCCTTACTTAAAGATGTCCAGAGATTGCTGTTGAACTTTGGGATCGCAAGCCGAATTTACGAGAACCGTCGGCTGGCTGGTTATCGCTCGATGCCCGACGGCAGGGGCGGCACGAAGGAGTATTTCCACCAGCCACAACATGATTTGGCAATCAGTAAAACAAATCTGATTAATTTTGCGAATGAAATTGGATTCCTAACGGAAGCCAAGCAGGGCAAGCTGGCTGATTATCTGGGCCGCATGGTGCGTGGACCCTATCAGGAGCCATTCCTTGCAACAGTATTTGCCGTGGAACCTGATGGGGTTGAGCCGGTTTATGATCTGCATCAGCCTGACACACATTCATTTATTGCCAACGGTTTGGTGGTTCATAACTGCGGAGAGCAGTGGTTAGGTCCCTACGAAAATTGCTTCCTCGGTTCGGTCAACCTGAACGAGCACTGCGGACCGCCCGACAAAGAGGGGCGCGGCACGGTCGATTGGGAACTGCTGCGTCAGAGCGTTGTGCTGGCGACGCGTTTTCTGGATGATGTCGTCGAGGCGAATGCGTACGTTCCAGCCGTGGAGCAGTTGAAGCAGGCTGCGCATCGCGCGCGCCGCATCGGGCTGGGGATCATGGGGCTGGCGGACCTGATGTACCACGTCGGCGTGCGCTATGGTTCGCAGGAGGGACAGGAGTTCGGCGCACAGGTGATGGAGTTCGTGCGTTACCACGCCATGCAGACCAGCATCGAATTGGCCAAAGAGCGCGGACCGTTCCCGGCCATCGAAGGCTCGATCTACGATATGGACGATATGACCTGGACCGCGCCGCAGTCGGTGGTCCCGTTCGAGAATAACTTGTGCAGGCCCGAAGTCGGGTGGGATGCGGTGGTGGACGGCATCAGGAAGCACGGCATTCGCAACGCCGCGCAGACCACGGTCGCGCCGACCGGCACCATCGCCACCGTCGCAGGCTGTGAAGGCTACGGCTGTGAACCGGTCTTCGCGCTGGCGTATATCCGCCACGTCAACGACAACGGCAAGGACCTCAAACTGACCTATGCCAGCCCGCGCTTCGAGGAGGCGTTGAAAAAGCTGGGGCTGGGCGAGGAGAAGCGGCAGGAGATCGTTGAGCAGGTGATGAGCGAAGGCACCTGCCAGGGTATCGAG
>DATHRQ010000010.1:0-3573 GCA_035465095.1 Anaerolineales bacterium
CGGCCCGCAGGCATTGCAGTACAGCACGACTGAAGGGCATCTCCCTTTGCGTGAGATGATCGCGCGTCACAATGCGCGTTACAGTTCTGAAGTCTCTGCGGAAAATATCCTGATCACTTCCGGCTCGCAGCAGGCGCTGGACTTTATCGGACGCCTGTTCATCAACCGCGGGGATTATATCGTGGTCGAGTCGCCGACCTATTTGGGCGCAATACAGGCCTGGGATGCGTACGGTGCACAATACATCCCGGTCCGTGCGGATGAGGACGGTATGATCGTGGACGAACTGGAGGCGGCGCTTCGTATCGGACCGAAATTCATATACATCCTCCCAAACTTCCAGAACCCGAGCGGCTCGACCCTAAGCCTCGAACGCCGCAAAAAACTGGTGGAACTCGCGGACAGATACGGTGTGCCGATCGTCGAGGACGACCCGTACGGTCAATTGCGCTATGAGGGGGAACACATTCCCTCGGTCGTTTCCCTCGACGATGAATTTCACGGCCAGACCGATGGGCATTACGTTGGGAATGTCATTTACTTGAGCACGTTCTCAAAGCTGCTCGCACCGGGGCTGCGTTTGGCCTGGGTCATCGCGCCGCCGGAGGTGATCCGAAAACTGGTGTTGTCCAAACAGGCCGCCGACCTGCACACCTCCTCATTCAACCAATATATTGCCTATGAAGTTGCCAAGGGCGGTTTTCTCGATCAGCATATACAAGTCATTCGCGCAACATATAAAGAGAGGCTTGATGTGATGGTCGAAATGATGGAGGAACTGTTCCCGCCTGGAGTGACGTGGAGAAAACCTCAGGGTGGCATGTTTCTGTGGGGTATCCTGCCCGAAGGCATGGACGCGGCTGAGCTGCTCAAACGTGCGGTGGAGAAAAAGGTCGCCTTCGTGCCCGGCGCGCCGTTCCACCCGACCGGCGGGGGGATGAATACCATGCGGCTTAATTTTTCCTATTCAAATCCCGATACGATCCGTGAGGGCATCACGCGTTTGGGAACGACGTTGAAGGAAGCGCTAACGGAAGCGGTGTAGGGGCGAGGTCTTCTCGCCCATTAATATTGGACGGGGAAACCCCGTTCCCACAAAATCATTCCTCCACGTATGGAACGTATTCAGCACGCGCGATTCCCTGCTGCATGGCAGTCTCTGCGACGGCGCGTGCCACTGCAAGGTGCACCTTCTTATCGAGCGGATTGGGCAGCAGTTCGCCGGCCGGCGTCTCGCGCACAAGGACGTTCACAGCCGCGATCAGCATCTCGAGCGTGATGCGCTGTGCGTTCGCGTCGACTGCGCCTCGGAAGATACCGGGGAAGCCCAATACATTGTTTACAACCTGGCCATCGGCGGCAAAGGCTGCGCCGCGTTCCAATGCAACTTCGGGATCGATCTCTGCATCGGGATTCGACAGCGCCATAATGACCTGTCCCTTGCGGACCATCTCCGGCTTGATCAGGTTCGGTGTGCCGGTCGTTGCGACGACGATGTCGCACGTGGACATGATCTTATCCAACGTCGATTCCGTCCCGCCTGCTTCCACGTACCGCTTCAGCGCCTCCCCGCTCAAATCAGACCCTTGAATTGGGTTGCCGGTGAATTTCATCAACAGCCTCCCGAGGGCATAGCCAGCCACTCCCAAACCGATCTGCCCGATCTTCGCCTTGTGGATGTCGACCCCGGCCCGTTTTGCCGCGGTCAGGATCGCGGAAGCGCTGACAACCGCCGTGCCGTGCTGGTCGTCGTGCATGACGGGGATGTCGAGCGCAGCCTGCAGGCGTTCCTCCAATTCGAAACAACGCGGCGCGGATATGTCCTCGAGTTGAATGGCGGCAAAGGTCGGTGCGATGGCAGTGATCGCGTTGACGATCTCATCCGGGTCTTTTGTGTTCAAAAGGATCGGCATGCCCGATAACCCGACGAGTGTTTCCATCAGCATGGCCTTGCCTTCCATGACCGGCATGGCCGCCAGCGGACCGATGTCGCCCAGCCCGAGCACTGCCGTGCCGTCGGTGACGATGGCGACCATGTGGCTGATGCTCGTATACAGCCGCGCCAGTTCGGGGTCGTCTGCGATCTTCAAAGCGACCTCCGAAACGCCCGGCGTATAGACGCGGCGCAGAGCGGCGATCGATTTAACCGGGTAACGCGAGCGGATGGCGATCTTGCCCTTTTGATGCAGTTCCAGCACCTCATCACGGACGGCCAGTACCTTAGTCCCCTCGTTGGAGCGCATGGCCTCGATGACGTGGTCCATGTGTTCGGCGTCGTCGGCATAGATGGTGATGTCGCGCACGACCGAATGGGCGGTATCTGAGATCAGTTCGATGCTGCCCACACTGGCGTTCATGCTGGAGATGCTGGCAAGCAGGTTGGCCAGCGTACCGATCTTTTGCACGTTACGGACGCGGATCGTCCGCATGATCTTGCGTTCCCATGCCATGTGATGCTCCTTATCATATTGTCATTTCGACGAGCCTTGTCCCGAACGCATGTGAGGGAACAGTGAGGAGAAAGATTTCTCAGTCGCTTTCGCTCCTTCGAAATGACATTGTATATGTATTATATATCTTTGACAGCCGAAATCAACTCATCGAACGACTTGATCGTGACGCAGTCGGCTTCGGGGAAGATCCCGTTCGGGTCGTAGAGCACAGGCATAAGTCCGGCGCGGCGCGCACCCACGATGTCTGCGAAGTAGTTGTCGCCCACATAGGCCACCTCCTGTGCGGACAGGCCGGCGCGTTTCAAGGCATGTTCAAAGACGCCGGGGTCAGGCTTGTAACTGTCCACCTCGCCGGCTGCGAGCGAAAATTCGAAGTACGGGGTCAGGTCGTGACTGTCCATCTCGTCCAGGAACGGTCTCTCGCGGTTCGAAATGACCGCCATGTAGTATCCCGCCTCTTTTAATTTGGGGAGCGTGCGGCGCACATCTTCGGGGACGATGCTTTCGGGTTTATACATTTCGCCCATATGCGCCGAAACGTTCGGTGCGTACTCGCGCGCCCACTCGGGCGAGGCGCCCACCGCGATCAGACGGCGGCGGCTGTATTCGACCCAGAAATTTTCGGAATCGGGGGAGTGTGCCAGCAGGTCGTCGCGCAGGTCGGCGGAGTTGGCCCAATACAGATATTCCCAACGCATGCCGCGCAGACGGTCTTCCTCGCTGAGTGACAGCCCGAGGGTTGCAACATATTCATCGACAACCCGTCCGCCCTCAGGTACGCTGTGACGGAGCGTGCCGTCGAGATCGAAAAATATGGCTTTGATGGTGTGGTTTGAATTCATCGTGCTATGGTAGTGTGTATATAATCAGGTTGTCAAGTCATGTAATGTCATTCCGAGTGAGCGAAGCGACCGACACTTGCACCTGCGCTGCAAGTGCAGGTGGGAATCCCGCCGCGAAGCGGCGAGACCCTTCGCTACGCTCCATTAGACTTTGAAATACTTCTGCAAACAAGAACTGAACAAGTCTACAGTTACGCTCAAGGTAAAAGTCTATACTCTGAATCAGACCCAGTTCTTGTGTGGCAAAAACTAAACCGTATTCCAGTCATGCTATTAGG
>DATHRQ010000011.1:0-8242 GCA_035465095.1 Anaerolineales bacterium
TCCTCCAATAGGGTTAGAACCAATTATAAAATATAGTATACAGGATACTGGCTATCGTACAAGCCACAACCATGACCGGCAAACCACGCTTCATCCATAACGTTGCTGTGATCGGGGTGCGCGTTTTCTCGGAAAACGTTACCACAATAATGTTGGCCGTCGAACCGATGATCGTACCGTTACCGCCGAAGCCTGCGCCGAACGCCAGCGCCCACCATAACGGTGCAATATCCATGCCGGAGGCACCCAACCCCTGGATGATGGGGATCAACGCGATCGTGATCGGGATATTATCGACAACCGCCGAGAGTATGGCAACCGACCAAATGATGGCAACACCAAAGAGTATCGGATTGATGTTGGATGCGCTTTGGAACACTCCGACAATTTTATCAAGCACCCCGGCATGTTCCAACCCACCGACCATCACAAACAGAGCTCCGAAGAAAACCAGCACACTCCACTCCACTTTCTTGAGTGTTTCATGAATGTCGGGCTGCACCCATATCAGTGCCACCGCCGCCGCGCCCAAGGCCACAAATGCCGGTTCAATATCCAACAAATGGTGCACAAAGAACAAGAGAATTGCCGCGCCCAATACGATCAGGATCTTGCGCGCTGTTTCAGGCTCGTTGAGAGATTCACCGGGATCAAGTTTCATGACCACCTCGGCATTGCGCGGCGGTATGGATAACTCATCCTTGAACATGCGCAGCAACAGAAACAATACGCCCAGCCAGGCAACCAGCACAATGGGAAAAGAATTGACCAGGAAATCATTGAAGGATAAATTCGCTGCCGACCCGATCAAAACATTGGGCGGATCGCCAACCAGGGTAGCCACTCCGCCTGTATTCGAAAGCAAGGCTTCGGCGATCAGGTAGGGAATGGCACTGACACCCAGAATCTCGCTGAGCAGAATGGTTACGGGCGCGATCAGCACAACGGTTGTAACATTGTCCAGGAACATCGAAAGGACAGTGGTAACGGTTCCAAGTAACACGAATAAGCGCACCGGGTTCCCCTTCGACGCGCGGGCTGAGAGAACAGCCAGGTATTCAAAAAAGCCCGTGGGTTCGAGCATGGCAACAATGATCATCATGCCAAACAAAAGGCCAAGTGTCTCAAAATCGATCGCCTCGATGGCGCTGTGCATATCATAGAAGTGCAGCGCTTCTCCCACCGCAATGATCAGGAACGCCCCGGCAAAGGCAACAATGGTTCTATTAACTTTCTCGGAAAATATCAGCACCAGACTGACAATAAAAACAATGACGGATAATATCGCGCCAGGGTTCATGTCATTCCACCTTTGACCACGTGGAAAGAATGGCCGTGCCAATATCCACACGTGATGCAACGCCTGTAAGTTTCCCTGTATTTGATACAACCGGCATATCGTGCAGGTTATGCTGCAGGATCAGGGCATAGGCGCGCATTAAACCGCATTCCTCCTCGACCGTGATGGCATCCTTCATTAAAGACGTAATCGATTTATTCAACATCTCCGATGGCGGGCGGGTGGTTTCCACCGCGCCAAAATCATGTACAAAATCCAGGTCATCGATGAACTGGACAAAGTCGGGTAGTTCTAGGCTCAACAGATCCTTTAATCCGACCACACCGATCACATGCATATCATTATCCACGATCGGCAGCAAACCGATATGTTTCTCTGCAACAATCGCCGCCGCTTCGCGCACGGTGGCTGTTTCTGAAATGGATATTACGTTGCGTTTCATACAATCGCTTATGTTCATTCAAAACTCCTGAAATATAGTTTATTTCTTTTTTTTGCCAAACAGGTCGACTCGCATCATCTGCGGCCTCAACGGAAAAACTCCCTGTCGGACAGAACGAAGTTCCTCCACGGTATAGAAGGCTTTGGGTGTCGTCTCTTCGATAATTCCAATGATCTGTTCAAGTTCCTTGCGCATAACAACGGTATACACAAGAACAACTGGCCCGTTGGCACCTTGCCCATCCACAAAAGTTACGCCGTAGCCTTCCTCGTACAGACGGTCAACCAGTGTATTTCCATTCTTCGGCAAAATGATCCTTATAACCAGCGTACCGATTGCAAGTTTCTCCTCGATCGTCATGCCAACATAATTTCCAACAGCAAACCCTGCCGCAAATGCAAGATAAGCAAGCACATTATTATTCGCGCTTCCAATGATCTGCGAGACAACCGTGATCCAGATGAACACTTCCACGAAACCAAGGACTGGTGCAAGTATTTTACGTCCTCGTGAAAGAAAGATAATCCGCAATGTCCCCAGGGTCACATCCACCATGCGCGCCGAAAAAACGATTAACGGCAGGATGACCCATGTATACCAATCGAATGTTTCCATTGGGTAAATTATAAACGCATGTTTCCAGCGCGCGTCGCACCCTGCTGTCGGCAAATTACAAACTACGGCTGCTCCCCATGGTAGGTAGAATCCACTCGTCTTCATAATGATCGCGCATGAGACGATAATAGTAAAGCGCTTCCTTGTTTTGCAGATCGTAGTCCCAATCCCTTTGGAGGCGGTCACGCTCGGATGCAAAATCCTGATCGGTAATTTTTTCAACAGCCTCCTGCGCGATCAACTCCGATGAACCCGCTCCTTTCGAGAACTTTGCCTTGGGGCGGTTGACGATCTCATCAGGCAGCTCATCTTCAAAAGATTGACGCAGCAAGGCCTTGGGCACGCGCTCTTCGTGAAGCTTCCAGTCGACGGGAAGGCCCAGTGCAAACGAAACAGACTTCGTGTCCAGAAACGGGACGCGGGCTTCCAATCCAAAGGCCATCGACATGCGGTCGGCACGCTGCAGGTTCGTATTGTGAAGCGCCTTGGTGATGTGAATCATCTCGTCCTGCAATTCATCGCCATCTTCGTATCGCGCAAGATAATCGTAACCCGCATAGATCTCGTCTGCGCCTTCACCCGTCAGAATAACCTTCACATGCTGGGAAGCAAGTTTTGCCAAAAAATAATTGGGGATGGCGCTTCGCACCAACGCAGGGTCGAACGATTCAAGATGATACAGGACGTCCGGCAGCGCTTCGACCATATCCTGCGTGCTGTAGACATATTCTTGGTGGATCGTCTCAAGATAACGGGACATCTGCCTCGCCGCCTCAAGATCGGGGCTTCCTTCAACACCCACCGCAAACGAGTGCAGATGCTCGGTCTCCTCCCGCGCCAATGCCGTGACGATACTGCTGTCCAGCCCGCCGCTCAAGCTGACGCCAACAGGGACATCAGCCAGCATGCGATCATATACGGCGTTCCTCAACGTGGACTTGATCTCCGGCAACGCATCCTGCTCCGCTCCGTCAAATGAACGGATGGAATCTTCAAGCCGATAAAATTGATGCCAGCCGAGCCGTGAGTGATACCAATACCCGGCGGGGAACTCCTTGATGCGCTCCACCTGGCCCACAAGCGCCTTGATCTCAGAAGCAAAGAAAAACCTGCCATCTGCGCTCCTGCCATAATACAACGGTTTGATCCCAAACGGATCCCGCGCCATGAACATTTCACCATCATGTTGAATGGCCATCGCGAACATGCCGTTCAACAGATTCACAAACTCGGGTCCCATCTTACGATACAAGTGAAGCAGCACCTCCGTATCCGAATGGGTCCTGACACGCAGCCCTGGCAGATACGCACGTTTCAGTTCCTTGTAATTATAGATCTCTCCGTTGAAAACAATGGAGGTATCCTGATAATCCATCGGCTGATGCCCGCCTTCGATATCCAGAATGGAGAGACGTGTATGACCAAACGTCCCCTTGGGTATATCTACGACGCCGCGGTCATCAGGTCCGCGATGCGTAATGTTTCCGATCATGTCTTCTACAGTTTTAGTTGCTGGTTCCTGAAAAACCCCAGCGATTCCACACATACTTATTACTCCTTATAAATTGGTTTTGATTCCAGTAAAGTTCATTCTTGTTCAAGAATTAGATCCTTCGTCGCTTGGTCTCGGTACATCCTCCGGATTACTCGGCCAACGTCCCCTCAGGATGATATACAAAAGGCTTTGCATACGTATCTTTACGAGACCCTTCCCTCCTGAACGAAACGCGTTAATTCAGATACGCTCCAATGAGCCACCCCCAGGCTTTCCACGGTGCGGCCCCGCCGCCAGTAATCAGTACTATGAATGATGTTCGCAATGCGGATGATGCTCTTCATGCCACGCACGGAGACCCCGTACCGGATGCCCAGTGATGCAATCGGCACCAGACTCATCGGCACATCCTCAAAGAGATAGCGATGATTCAACGTGGAGGGGGCCTTGATGCCGTAGTACCCAGGCTGGTTATGGATGGCTTCATGCAAATCTTTTCCATTTGTGTTGTAAGCCAGCTTGAGCCATTCCAATGAGGTACGGGCACGTAATCCCAGGGCAGAGGCCACGGTCACCCGCTCACGGTCCAACACTTCCAGCATCCGTGCAACGGAAGGGGACACGCCGTCAATATAGAATTGATAATCGCCATGCGTGGTCTCGATCCAGCCTGCGTTGAGCAGCGTCAGGGCAGGATGGAATATGGCGCCCATATTATTCAGCCCTGTATGAAGTACATCCCCGCCGTCTATAAATTGGGGGTAGGCTTCGTTGACGGCCTCCAACACTTTTTCTGTACTTTTGGCAGGCAATGCGGCCAGCGGAACGGCTTCCTTGATCCCAAATATGCGTGCTTTTGCCGGGCCTTCAGATCGAGACGCATAAATAAAGGTCTCTGCCTCCGCGATGGTCACATCCGCAGTGCAGCCGTTTTCACGGATCACCTTGGAAAACTCGAGCGCGCCGCAGGTACGTCCCGGGTGCAGGATCACGATATGTCCATCGCGCAGGTGTTTTGCAGAGGCTTTTGCAATTTCTGCATGGGCAGAGGACGGCAAGGCCACCATGATCACATCAGAATGTTCCAACGCCTCGCCAATATCTGCTGTTACTCTTTCTATATTCGCAAACCCACGCGGGCCGCTTTCCTCCTCGCTCTCCAGTTCGATCCCGCCGCGTTTCTTGATGATCGCAATATGTTCAGGCGTGCGGTTATACAAGGCGACTGAAAAACCCATCAACGCAAGATGGGCCGCCATTGACTTTCCGCCATTTCCCGCTCCGATCACTGAAAATCTACTTGTCATTACCGCCTCCGATAGTACACGAACATTAAGTTAACACTGACAACCGTTCTTTTTCTCCGAGAGTCTCTCCTTTGAGATCGACGGCCACACTTGCGCCATCGACGATCCTTGTGCGGACCTCCCCGCGCCCGAACTTGTTGTTACGCAACTGCGGCGCATCCATCAGCCCGGAGGTCACGGCCCGGGTCAAGGTGGCGGCGTCCGTAAACGGATCATCAGCTTCAGGTCCGGCCAGAGCCGAGATCGTATCCAACAGAACGTTCGCTTCTTTCACCAGTTCCTTTCGTCGTTCTGTGATCGCCTTATCAGCGGTCATATCCGGCGCACCGCGCACCGCATTCTCGATGGCCCGCCGCACGATCTTGCTGGCTTCGATGACGTCCTCCGCCGTGGCAGCATGATCTGCCTCGGTATGCCCGACGATGTGATAAATATGCGGCTTGATCGCCATTTGGAGATACGTGCCCGCAGCCAGATGTCCGCGCGCGGCATCCGTATCCAGCGGATGCGAGAGCAGGCCGATACGCGATTGTTTCCAAACCTTGAAATCATCATGTTGAAGCGGCTCGACCATGTCCATTACAGCCAGCATCTTCGCCAGGTCCATCGCATCCGACAACCCGGGCGGACTGTTGAACATCAACTGCGCTATGTAATCCTTCACGCCGAAGGCACGCGCATTATGGGCCGCAAGATATGCCGCCACAACAAACGTGACGTCGGACGAATCGCGCATGCCCCAGTGATGCGGTTCGTTCAGCTCAACAGGGATGTTATGTTCGCCATACCATTGCATGACCTTTTGATGTTCACGGATCGAGCCCTCCAAGTCCCATGGCCCGCGTCCGTCCATTTGGTTGAACCAGAACAGCGGGATCGCACACCACGCAATGTTGATCGTATCCACATACATCTCAGCCAGTTTTATAAAATCGTCGGTGCCCGAATAGGTGCGCAGCATAGGGAAGTTGCCGCGCCGGCTGGCCTGATACAACGCCCGATAATCATCCGCTGAGCGCACAGGCACGCCTCCCGCACCTGTTTGCCGCGGGTTCTGTCTTTCGGGATGGAAGAAATTTTCCTGCGCATCCTGATCGATACCCAATGAGATCACATCCAGGGCCTGCGCCTCGGCGATCTTTTCGATCCCGTCAATTGTTGCTTCCATTGTTGGCAACCCAAAATGATGACGCAAGATCGGATATGGCGACTTCCACTTAATTCTTTCTATGGTGGATTGGGGAAAATCCGCTTCGCTCTGATCTTTGGCCTGCTGCCCCTTTAAATAACTGACAATCGCCTCCGACGGTTCACTGCCATCAAAAGCCTGCTCGAAGAAACCGATCTTGCGCGCGCGCTCCACAACCGGAGGCGTACCCCCAAACGCAAATCGGACTCCCTTCTCATGTAACTCGGATGCGGCTTCCGCAAATTCGCCCAGCAATCGTTCACCTGTTTCGGGAGTCAGCCGATAGGAGACTCCCACCATATCGGCATTCTCGCGCCGTGCAGTCTCAATGACCTCCTCGATCGGAACAGACGGGCCCAGGAATATCGTCCGCCAGCCCGCCGACTCGGCGAGACGTAAAAAATTTGTCACACCCGCCACATGGACACATTCACCCAATGCGCCGGCAACCACGGTTTTCTGTTTCGTCATGTGCTCTCCTTTCTAGCATCCCCCCACAACTAGCAAAAATCTGAATAGGCTTTATACCATGAAACCCCTCCGCCGCCGATTAACATTATGTAAAACCCCATAAACATGGGCTTCGGCATGGTCTTTAAAATTGTAGACAACGACCCTATTGGAAATACTGCAACGCCAACCTCAGACGTTCCTCCACATCCTCGGGCGCGTCCTTCGCAATGGACTGAAGCGCAGCCTGCGCCTCGACGACGGAGTAGCCCAGCGCTGTCAACGCGGCCAAGACTTCGCTGTCCTGGTCGGTCATCGACGCAACCTGTGTAAGCGTGTCTGAGGGTTTGAGCTTGTCCTTCAAATGAAGTCCCATTTTCTGCGCGGTCTTCTTGCCCACGCCGGGAGCACGGCTCAACACCTCGGGTTCATCGGCAAAGACTGCACGTTGTATGGCCTCCAACGTCATGGTCGACAGGACGGATAACGAAACCTTCGGCCCGACGCCATCCACACCCAGCAGGATGGTGAAAAGTTCGCGGTCGGATTGGGATTCAAATCCGTACAGCGTCAGCGCATCTTCACGCACAGCAAGATGCGTATGCAGCATAACAACCTCGCCCACCTTCATTTTTCCGTGCAGGGGAGCAGGGACCAGGACGCGCAGTCCCACCCCGCCGACTTCAACGATAAGCGCGTTTTCTTCGATCTGGGTAACCTTGCCATGCAGCGTTGCTATCATGGATTGATTTTACCGTTAATTTCTGTAGGGGCGACGGATCTGTCGCCTTTACCATTACAAGCCTATCTTGAGACCCATTTCCTTCTTCATATACAAAAGCGCCTCTGCATTTCCCAGCGCATCATCCAATGGATCATGTGTATGAGTTGTTTGTCTCAAATGCTTGAAATTCAGGGAAGTGTTCTTAACCAATCCCTTATACAGTGACCCGAGGTTTGTTGAACTATATCCGAAAGGGTTGTTTCCCAGAAAATGATGGAAATAGTAATTGATGAACTGCCAGTCAAATCCATTATTATCCGAGATGAACATCAATCTGCCTGAACAGGTTCGAGCCAGCCATTCAGCAAATTCCTTTATGGCATCCAAAGGCTCTTTGAACAACAATGTTTCATCCCTGGCAAAACCGCTGATCTCTAGTTTTTCAGGCATCCACTGGTCGCTGATGGGCCTTAACTGACCGTAAAACCTTTTATCCAAAATATCGTCTACGACAACTGCCCCAAAACAAATCATCGAATAATCAGGTGGGATCGGTCCATCCGTCTCAACATCGACCATGACATAATTCATTATTGTCCTCCGCTTAGTTCGATCATTAATCGTATCGTTTTGTATGCAGATGAGTGATCGCCACGGCCAGCGCATCAGCGGCGTCATCAGGTTTGGGAATGGAGTCAAGCTGCAACAACGCGCGCACCA
>DATHRQ010000012.1:0-3580 GCA_035465095.1 Anaerolineales bacterium
AAAGACGGAGGGTCCGCCGCCTGCATATGGAAAGAGGAAGATGCTAAAATCCGCCTCAGGTTTTGTTTGGGGACAAACGAACCATTTGTTATGCTGGGTCACGAAGCTTTGATCTCAGGTTTTTGAATCAACCCCTGCTCAATAAAGGATCTTATATACGTGGATAATAACTTTCCATCCACTGGCGGGCAGGTGATGCCGCTTCCCTCAAGGCGGGAGAGCGTGTTGTTCAGATCTATGCGCGGCATGAATATCTGATTTTCTTCCACCTCTTCGATCAAGGGCAGGTAGGGTTCCCAGCCTCCGTTTTCAAGATGGACAACCGCGTTGAATAAGTCCTTGCGCCACTCTTCGAACGAGACCTTGCGCGGATGGAAGCCTTCCGTTGCCAAAACCTCCAGCAACTGGTTGAGGTGCATGGGTTCGGGATTTTCCAAATGGTAGATCCTATTCCAGTTATCAGGATTCAGGCTCAGGTTAATGATCGAAGCGCTGACAAAGTCCACAGGGACGATGTTGGCGATCACATCCAGATCGGGAGCAGTTCTTAACAGCAGGCAGGCGCGCGTCATGCTCGAGATCATGTTATCGTGATTCCACGCGCCCGTGACGCTGTGACCTGAAACCAACCCCGGACGATAAATGGCATACGGGATGCCGCGCCCGCCCGCCTGCATGACAAGTTTCTCAGCAACCCACTTGCTCTGAGCGTAGCCGCCAAAGGGTGGGCTGATCTGGTCGATGTCTTCATCTTCCAAATAGATGTGCCCGTCGTCGCGTTCGCCGTTATGCAAAATGGACAGCGTCGAAACGTGATGAACAGGCTTTAGCCTTGCCTGACTCGCCAGCCGTAAAATCTCCTGCGTGCCAAGTACGTTGGCTGCCTTATGTTCAGTATAAGGATAAACAAAATTGACCATCGCGCCGTTATGATAGATCGAGTCGATTTGATTTGCTAATGTATCAAACTCATCCTTGCTCAATTCCAACAGGGGCGCGCCGAGATCGCCGATAACTGGCTTGATGCGACCTGTAAACGAGTTGTCCCACAATGAATACGTACTCAAATTGCGTTTCAGCCTGCCTTTGCCATTTTCGATGTCATCCGCGCGCAACAAACAATGGATGTCTGCGGAGGTCTGTGTCAAGAGATCGTATAAAAGGAACGCGCCGACAAATCCCGTTGCGCCTGTGAGAAATATATGACGTGGCTCTGTATGTTTGTAGATCAGATCACCCGCAGTAATATTTGCATCAAGTTGCGCTTCAGCCTTCAACTCACCCATGCTCAACTGATTCATACGAATCACATTTCGTTCGCCTGTATACGTGACCTGTTCACCACTCAATGCCTTCTCGATGATCTCTGCCAGGCTGGCAACGGTTGGCCGTTCGAACAATGCACGCAACGGCAGTTGTGCGGTTTCAAGCCCGTATTTCTCGCGCAACAAAAATACCAGACGCGTGCCCAACAACGAATGTCCGCCGAGATCGAAAAAGTTATCATGCACGCCCACGGCATAATTCCCATTTTGTTTTTCCAGACCCAATACCTGCGCGCAAATTTCCGATAGTTCCATTTCCAATTGTGTTTGAGGCGCGACATACGGCGCTCGAAGATCGGGACGTGACTGTGACGGCGCGGGCAGTGCCTTGCGGTCCACCTTTCCGTTGGGTGTCAGGGGTAGGGATTGGAGATTGACAAAGATGGACGGCAGCATGTATTCAGGAAGTTTCGTGCGCAGGAAATCCCGCAACTGAGTTGAATCCGCTTCTTTCCCACCCGAACCTGATACAACATAAGCAACCAGGCTCGCATCTGACGATTTTTCCTTCCATGCTGTAACGACAGCCTGTCTCACAGACGGATGCTCTGCCAGCGCGACTTCGATCTCACCCGTCTCGATGCGGAATCCGCGCACCTTCACTTGCTGGTCGCTGCGCCCGAAAAACTCGATGTTTCCATCAGGAAGATCCCGCGCAAGATCGCCAGTTTTATATATTTTTCCGCGCTGAGCGGAGGGTCGAATAGGGCGAGTGGTTTTCTCACCTGTATCGAGACTCGCAGTCGAAGCGGGGAATGGGTTGGGAATAAACTTCTCCTCCGTCAATTCAGGTCGATTCAAATATCCGCGGCTGACACCGTCACCGCCGATGTAAAGATCACCGATCACACCCATGGGAACAGGCTGGAGATTCGAATCCAGGATGTAAATCTGCGTGTTGGCGATCGGTCTGCCAATGAGCACAGTATTGGATATTCCCTGCTTATCATTTGAAGTGACTTGATGGAGCGTAGACCAGATGGTTGTTTCGGTGGGGCCATAGAGATTCCACAGTCGATTCCCGCATTTCAACAACTGTTCTGCCAGATCGTTGGTCAGCGCCTCGCCGCCGCATAAGATCGTGAGATCATCCTTGCCATTCCAGCCAGATTCGAGCAAAAGTCGCCAACTGGCGGGCGTGGCTTGCATGAAAGTTGCCTGTGAGTCGGTCAATGCATTTGCGAGCAGCGCGCCATCTGCAGCAGTTTCTGAATCTACGATCACGACCTTCGCTCCCACCGTCAGCGGGAGCAAAAGTTCGAGAACTGCAATATCAAACGAAAGGGTGGTGACAGCCAGAAGCGTATCGTCCTTGTCCATCTTCAAATCGTTGCGCATCGAACATAGCAAGTTAACCACCGCCTGATGATGAATCTGTACGCCCTTCGGTTTACCAGTGGAACCCGAAGTGTAAATTACATAGGCAAGGTCATTGGCCCTGGCTTTCTTTTTTCGTTTTGAAGACGTTGGTTTTTCTAGTGTATCCAAAGTAATAATTTGTGCATGATTCTCAGGCAGTTCATTAAGCAGGCTTGTTTGGGTGAGAATAACCGACGCGCCCGAATCTTCAACCATAAACGCCAGCCGGTCGGACGGGAAGGACGGGTCGAGGGGCAGATATGCGCCGCCGGCTTTGAGCACACCAAGTAAGCCGATCAACATATCGAGGGAACGATTTACAAAGATGCCCACCAATGTTCCAGGTTTGACGTCCTGTGCGGTCAAAACTTTGGCTAATTCATTAGCTCGCTTCTCCAGTTCCCTGTAGGTCAAACCTTCATTGTTGAATTGAACAGCAATTGCTTTTGGCGTGCGCTTCACCTGTTCTTGAATCAATTCGTGGATACAAAGATCGCGTGGATAGTCTGTCAGGGTTTCGTTCCAGTCGATCAATAATCGTTTCTGCTCTGCTTCACTTAACAGGGAATACTCTGATACAGGTCGATTCGAGCCAGTGGAAATTTCTCGAAGCAGGGAGTTAAAATGTTCCAGCATTTGTTGAATGGTGGATGCGTTGAACAAATCGGTATTGTATTGAAGCGCGGTGGCAAGACCATCTTCTGTTTCTGCCATCATCATCGTCAGGTCGAATTGAGCGGGTTCGCCGCCCAGGGCAATCGATTCAAGCGTCAGACCGGCTGCTTCCATGCGTGCGCCGTCCATTCCCAAAGCGAAAGGACTGAGCGCCTGTACAGCTGCTTCCTGTGCTTTTTGAAAAATGAACATCGTCTCGAACAGAGGCGGGCGGCTGGAAT
>DATHRQ010000013.1:0-8503 GCA_035465095.1 Anaerolineales bacterium
ATCCGGGTCGACTGCGATCAGAATTGAATCACCGTGCTGGAATTCGCCGCTCAGCAATTTGTCTGAAAGCGGGTCCTCCACTTTTTGCTGAATGACTCTCTTCAGCGGACGTGCGCCAAACTCAGCATCGTAGCCCAATTCTGCCAGCATGGATAAAGCCTCGTCAGTGGAGGTCAGAACCAGGTCATGGTCTTTGAGGCGCAGGGACACTTTGTCCAATTCGAGAGAGACGATCTTGAGGATGTCCTGCTTGTTGAGCGCGCGGAAGATGACCGTCGCGTCCAGGCGGTTGATGAACTCGGGGCGGAAGGCGCGCTTGAGCGAGTCGTTCAACTTCTTGCGCATATCTTCGTAGGAGAGTTTTTCCTCGGTCTCTTCGTCGCGTTTGAGTGCAAAACCCAGCGCGGTCTGATTGCGGATCACGTCCGCGCCGATGTTGGATGTCATCACCACGATCGCGTTGCGGAAATCAACTTTGCGGCCCTTGGCATCGGAGAGGTGACCCTCTTCCATGATCTGCAGCAGCATATTGTGGACTTCGGGATGTGCCTTTTCGACTTCATCGAAAACAACGATGGAGTAGGGACGGCGTCGCAGCGCTTCGGTCAGTTGACCGGCTTCTTCGTAGCCGATGTATCCCGGGGGGGCGCCAACCAGGCGTGAAGCGGTATGACGCTCCATGAATTCGGACATATCCAGTTGGACAGCCGCATCTTCACTGCCGAACATATACTTGGCGAGTGTCTTGGTCAATTCGGTCTTGCCGACTCCTGTCGGGCCGAGGAACATGAACGAACCGATCGGGCGTTTCGGGTCTTTCAACCCGGCGCGTGCCCGTCGGACTGCACGGGAGATAGCCACGATGGCATCATCCTGCCCGACGATGCTGATACCGAGTTCTTCCTCCATTTTGATAAGCCGTTCAGATTCCTCTTCGGCCAGCTGCATGAGCGGTACACCCGTCCACATGGAGACGACCTCAGCAATATCCTCTGCCGAAACAACGGGGCTGTTCGTACGGTCCCAGCCGGTGCGCAGACGTTCGATCTGCTCGCCCAATTCGACCTCGCGTTCCTCCCATTCCTTGATCTCCTCGTTGTCACCTTCCTCCTGCGCGAGCGTTCGGTTCTGACGTGCAAGTTTCAACTTCCCGAACAGGTCCTTCGCCTCTTGCGCGGCGGGACTCTTGTACATGCGTACGCGTGAGGATGATTCGTCGATCAGGTCGATGGCTTTATCGGGTAGGAAGCGTTCCGTTACATAGCGGGACGATAATTCTGCAGCGGCTTCAAGTGCTTCATCGGAAATAACAAGATGATGATGTTCCTCGTACGCCGAGCGGATGCCTTTTAGTATTGCGATCGTTTCCTCTTCAGTCGGTTCTTCCACCTGGATGGGCTGGAAGCGCCGTTCGAGCGCGGCATCCGATTCGATGTGCTTGCGATATTCGTCCATGGTGGTCGCGCCGATGACCTGCAATTCGCCTCGCGATAAGGCGGGTTTGAGAATATTGGCGGCATCGACAGAGGAACCTGCGGCTCCTGCGCCGACCAGCATATGGACTTCGTCGATAAATAGAATGGCTTCAGATTGTTTGAGTTCGTCGATCACGCGTTTGAGTCTTTCCTCGAACTGACCGCGATACATCGTGCCGGCCACCAATGAACCCACATCGAGCTGCAGTAAACGTTTGTTCATCAAAGGCGCAGGGATATCGCCTTCCACGATGCGTTGGGCGAGACCCTCCACGATGGCGGTCTTGCCGACGCCGGGTTCGCCGATCAATGCGGGATTGTTCTTGGTGCGGCGTGCAAGTATTTGAATGACCCGTTCGATCTCCATCTGGCGGCCGATGACCGGGTCGAGTTTTTTCTCCTCGGCTTTCGAGGTTAGGTCAGAGGCGAGTTGGTCGATCAAGGGGGTCTTTTGTCCGGGTGCCGAACCCCGGCCGGGGGTTCCGCCGGCAGGCGTCGGTGAGGATGAACTGGATTCGTTCAATACGCGGCGGGTCTGCCTGCGGATTTGCTCGGACGTTACGCCGAGTCTCCTTAGCACCTCCGTCGCAGTACTGTCCACACGGACGAGCCCGAGCAGGATGTGTTCGGTGCCAATGTAATGATGGCCGAGGCGGCGGGCTTCCTCGACCGCGTGTTCGAGCACTTGTTGTGTTTCGGGGGCAAGTTCAACGCGGTTGGCGTCGAAACTGGCAGATGGGCTCGTCACACGCTTGATCACCTCGCGCACGCGGTCGGCGATCATGCCGAGTTCGCGCAGCACACGCCCGGCCACGCCGCCTTCCTCTTCCATTAACCCAAGCAATAGATGCTCGGTTCCAATATTATTGTTGAGGGCGCGCTCGGCTTCCTGATGTGCAATGCTGAGAACGCGCCTTGCTCGCTGTGTAAAACGTTCCATACCTGCCATTTTTTTCTCCTAAATAAGTAAGAAGATTGTACCAAAAAGGTACAAGACTCCGTATAGGAAAATAATTAGAGTTTATTTACAAGAAGGTTACAACCACCAAATCTCATAAAAAGATGGATTATGAAGCCAATATAAGTATTTTGTGGATTTTCTGATTCGGTTCACTCGGCTTCAACCTGCTGTGGGTTCGTGGGCATTATTCTCACTAAAAAGAGGGTTCTGCCCTGTCTAAGACAACGGTGAGATTGACTTCATGGGTGAAGTATCGCATCTCTTTTGCACATGACGGATTTACCCTTAAGAAGGTTCCACCCCATAAACATAAACGTAAAGATCGTGAGTATGAACTGATCGATACCACTACATGAATTCCCTATTCAGGCGTGACAGCCAATCTGTTGCCTGTCTGTGTGAAAATCGAGGTGGATGGACAGGCAAGGCAAATATATAGGGACTGTATGAGATTAAACCTCATTTGAAAGGTAAATATTCAGTTGTGGTCATTTAATTTTCATCTGGTGTTGTGGTGTTGATCTCACTGGTGTATGTGAGAAAAATGAGTATACAAAACCAATCCAATTCATTGAATTGATTTTATCCATATAGAGAATGTCAGGTTGGAAATTGTATAAAGATTGGAAAATATTTGGAAATGGGAGGAAAACAGGTTGTTGACCAAAAATTAAGGGACACTTGAATGAACGCAATTGTAGGATGATCATATTGTTTCGATAGATATGATAAGAATAGTCTTTGTCGCTGGCGACAATTACCAAAACTCTATGTCCGCGGTTTGCCATGGCCTCCACCATGTGTGTAGGTAAGGTGATGTCGATACGTGTTGAAGTGGAGTGTGATTGTGTGAGGTAGGCAATCCGCATTTCAGCTTTTTCTCATATCTTTCTTGTAAATCGCCTTGCAGCGACCCAGCCGATGATTCCCAGCACGATGAAACCGACAATCCCGATCCAGATCAGGGATGGGATTTGATCTGCAAAAGCCCCGACGATAACGGTGAGAAGGCTGGCTATTCCACGCCCACAGGCATTTGCCAGCAGGAAACGCCTGTTTGACATGTGCCCCAACCCGGCGACATAACACATCGCATCGTTTGGGAAGAAGGGCATCACCAGGGTCACGATGTAGAAAAGAACACCCTGCCCCGCAGCACTTTTATCCCACCGATCCAGAGTTGAGGGGGAGATCCACTTTTCGGCAAAGGGACGCCCGTAGTAGCGGGCCAGCCAGAATGCCATCTGTCCGCCGAGGACCAGACTCACCCATGTGATTAGGATGCCACCGGTGAAGCCGTAGATATATCCGCTGGCGACCATCAACACTTGTCCGGGGATGAACGCCAGGAAGGTCTGCAGGATGAACAGGATGCATAAGATCGCCGGTCCCCACAACCCGTAGCCTTTGATGGATGCGATGACCGCATCGAGGTCACTGAACCATTGCAGGGATTCGATCAGCGGCTGGCGATGGATCCATATTGCGATCAGAGCTGAGGCGGTCAGCAGCAGGATAATCGACTTTTTGCTGAACATGGTGTATTCCTTGTGTATCTTTTGGCTGAACGAAGGCATCAACGGTTTGATTGAAATCATGGTTCAACTCCTTATAGGTGAACGGTCTGGGCGGTTGGTGAAACGGGTAATCAAGCTGCACCGTGCTGAGATTTGTGAAATGATCCTGTAGAATGCTTTTTGTAGTCTCAAAACGCAGGAGCGGGTCGTGCACAGACATCGCGAAGTAGCAGGGAGTGTCATACCTGCCAAGCTCTGTTTGGAAGTCAGTTGTCAGGATCTCATTGACTTGGGCTGTGAGTACTTCCACGGTGCTGGCTTTTGTGCGCGGGAGCTTTTCCTGCAGAGGAATATTGTCTTCGAGTTGTCCGACCTTTTGCAGAATTCGTACGACCTTTGAAATCGCGTGCGGATCATGGATCAAGTCCACAAATTTTTCACGGAGTTTGGGATGGCTGAGGAGTTGATTCGCTTTATGGAGGAGGGACAATCTCAAGCTTGAAAAGGGAAGCGCGGGGCGTCCAAGGCAGGGGGCGATCAGGATCATGCGGTCAACGCGATGTGATAGGAGTTTGAACGTCCTAATGGCGAGAATGCCGCCGAACGAAAAACCCATCAGGTTGAAATTTTCATATCCTAATTTGTCAGCGAGTTGGCCAACAAGCTCTGCTACCTTTTTACTGGAGAACTTTCCCTCGAATGGTTCGGACTGTCCGTGTCCGGGTAATTCGAAGAAGTAAACATGGAACCACTGCGCCATGAACTGTGCCAGCGTGCGCCAATTCTCCAACTCAGAGATGGTGGCAGGCACCATGATGAGCGGTTCGCCCTTGCCCGTCTCCATCACGTGCAGGCGCGAAAGTGGCAGGTCAATGAAGTGTGTTTTGTAACTTGCAGGTTGAACGTTGAACATGGCGGTCTCCTTTGTTGGTTCCACTATCGCATTTTCGAACTGCCAATTCCAGAGGCCGAACTGCCAGAACCGGCAAATTAACTGCCAAAAACTGCCAATTAAAAAAAATAGTCCCCAAAATTATTCTTTTGGGGGCGAATCTGTATGACGTCGGTACAATTCTGGGTCAATCTAAATCTGTGTTTTCTCCACCAGCAACCGTGCCAATCCCCTGATGGCATTTCGGCGCGTGCGGTTGAACGTTCCCTCTGAAATATACAGGCGTGCCATGATCTCGCGATTCTGCACTCCCTCCACATATGCATCGTATAGAACGGCATGGTTGTACCAGATACGCGGCAGCGGTTCAGGCGGACGCTCATCGGCGGGTTTTAACAGTTCGATTGAATCCATCAGATTCTGCTGCAGTTCCTTGCCTCGTTCGATGTGTGTGTCAGAGTTCAAGCCAAGCATTACCGCGAGGGGAGACTGCCCCAGCGTGATCGTATCTGGTAAATGACGCAGGGCATCCTCAACCATCTTTACGAAATCGACATCGGTATCGGCTGAGATCGAATCGAGCAATTCTTCAGCCGCAGAGTTCAACTCGTCTGCTTTCTGTTGGGATTCTGCAATTGCCTGACCGATGCGGTTTTCCTGTCCGGAATGTAAATTGCTCAATGAAACGATCGTGCCGATCTGGTCTGCCGCTTCTGCAAGCAACTCCAGACTGCCGCTGGAATATTCCATCCGTGATTTTGGGCGTCTCAGCCCCACGACTGCCACCTGTGTCTGACCTTCGAACGATGGGGCTAGCCATGCGATCGCTGGCAGTTGATCGGATTGGGTCTGGGACACATCCTCACATGCGACCACCGATTCAGACATCACGCTTCCAACCGGGACCGAATGCCTGCTTGCTGTTACTTCAAATTCATCTCCCCGACGGATCGCCACGAACCCACCGTTCGCATCCAGTGTTTGGCATAAGAGTTCCAATCCCTCCTGCAAGCGTGACTTAAGCGCGGCCTCTCCGCTACTTTCTTTTTCAAGTTGTCGTAATTGCTTTCGGAACTCACTTTCATTATTCGTGCGTTGACGTTCCAGAAACTCACGTGTCAGGTCGTAAAGACCAACAGCCAGAATGACCAGGGCGGTTACTATGGCAAGACGCTCCTCGGGCAAACCCCAGCTCCATGCAAAATAGGCGGCTAAACCGGCAAGGCCGAGCGTGGACAGTGTCGTTAATGGAAAATCCTGGAGTGTGGCCCGCCTCTCGGTCCATGTTTGATGACGCGCTACCGAAAGGCCCAATACAAAAACGCCCGAAAACGCCAACGTATCCTGAATGATGCGCGGCACGGGAGTCGGACTTCCCAGTGCGAAAACACCGTAAATGACAGAAACCACCGGGAAGAACGAAGTGACCAAAAAATACCTGCCGCGCCGGGTAAGGCCTACGCGGTCGCCGACCAGTAAGTTGAGCATGATTCCAAATGAGACGATGAACTGATACCCACCGTAGACACGATATGCCCATCCGCTGGGGTTCATATGTGCCACATACAAAGCATTGCCCTCTTCAAAGAGAAATGCATCTCGCTGTACAAGGAAAATAATGGAAAGTAAGCCAAGCGCATAAATCCCCCATTCGTAATAACGATATCTGATCTGGTCGCGTTCAGACATGACATGAAACGTTACGCTGTACCACCCTCCAAGTACGATTACCAGAAGCACGGCTCGGACTGTTGCACTGCCTGGTGTTTGTATGAAGATGTTGTTGTACGCACCGTAGAAGAATCCCGAAAGCGCCAACATGACAACGACCACCCGCATGCTCATTGCACTTGGAAAGCCCCTGGAAAATAAATAGAACCCCATCCATAGGGTAACCGCCATGGCAAACAGGGAAATAATCATTGTGGCTTGGAGTAACATGGCACCTCCGCTTTCAGCTACTTAATTTACTTTGACCATAACCACCAGAAGAATAATACACTATTAAAAGGTTTTTTAAGATTATTTCATACCATTGGTCGATGATATTATTCCTTTCATGAATCCCCCCAAAGTCAGCTCATTGAAGAAAAGTGTTCAACGTTCCCTGTGGATCGATCATTTCTGTCAGTTGTTCATACGGCACCAGAATGATCTGCGGACCGGCCGCTCCGGGGGCGACCTGATAGGTATCGAATGTGATCATCAATCCGTCGGGGGTGATGTTCCAATTGCGATAGTTTTCAAGCCTGGGATCGGCTCCCTCGGTCGTAAATGAGTCGGAGTAGGGCTGTTTGCGAAGTTCAGTAATGCAGAAGTTCGAGATCGTTTCCAGGTAATTTGACCCGGGCATAAAGAGATCTTCGAGTGAGAGTTCCCGTCCTTCTCCAAGGTCATAATTAAGCGTTTGGCTGAAATCACCCGGGTGTGCCGCGCCGTTGTAATAGAAGTTGTAGAAAAACTTGAGGCTCCAAATATCGTTGTATTGTGAAACCAGCGTATAGGTGACTTCCAGAAAACTGTCGGCTGAGACATCAATTGGCGGGGCATTCGAAAACTCATCACGAAATACAGCGATTTCCTTTTGCACAAGTTCGTCCAGCTTTTGGTTGAATGCCTGCACGCGCGGATCGTCGCTGCCGCTCAATTGGGGAATTTGAGCTGTGATGGTGAAGGCAGGTTCCTGATTCGTTTCGATATATGGCTGTGACACCAGTTCCACCTGTCCGCTGAGCGGAATGTCCGTGTTGGTCGGAATTGCTGTGGGCGGTGCAATCGTCGGTGTCGGGTAGCCGACGGTGAAGGTCGCATTGCAGGCCAGCAGAAACAATACGAAAAAAATCGTAAAAAACAAGATCGATCTTCGATAAACTTTATTCATGATTTACTTACCTCTTGATATATGTTCTTATTGGTAGAACGTATTGGGAATGCTTATTGTTTCAAGTGATTCAATATTTGCAATGCTTCCTGCTTGCCCCCATGGCCATTCTCACCACCGGGCCCCACGCAGGAGGGACAGCCGTCCTCACAGGCGCAGTCGCTGACGAGTTCAAACGCACGGGCGATCAATTCAGCGTGCATTTCGTAAAGTTTTTCGCTGAATCCGATCCCTGCAGGAACTGAGTCGTAGATCACAACTGTTGGCCCGCCGAAGGCTTTGTTCTCAAAAGGTTCAATGTGTGACCCCAGGTCGCCTGCATCGCACATCAGGAAGAGCGGCGCAAGATTGCCGAGCACATATGCCAGCCCGGCCAGGCCGCTGCGCATGCGGACGTTGGCCTCCACCTGCTTGTGACAGGATGGGCAGAGCGTTGTCAGGTTGTCGAGTCGATTGGCTTCTTCCCGAGTGGTAAATGCACGGAACGGAACTTTGTGATGGATGTCGTGCTGGCGAGAAGATTCAACTGCGCCGCAAACCTGGCAGGTATATTTATCGCGCGCACGGACACGCTCACGGATATCCTTCCAGTCGGGGCCGTAATCGTTCGGGTCGTTGGTCCAGGCTCCGGCTTCGCGCAGACGCGTCACTGTTTCTTCGGAGAGGGAAATCCAATAGCCGGTTGTCTGCAGGTCGGTGGGAGGCAGGTCCAAAGGTTCCTCTCCCAAATTTTCATGTGTATACCAACGGCGTTTGCGGAAGCCGGTCACTTGCGTG
>DATHRQ010000014.1:0-3934 GCA_035465095.1 Anaerolineales bacterium
AGCCACGCTTCGACCTTGACCGCACGATCGACAAATTGGTCACCAGCCGCATCTGGGGCTTCCCGTTGATGCTGCTGTTGCTGACAGTCGTCTTCTGGCTGACGATTGCCGGCGCGAACGTCCCCTCATCCATGCTGGCAACCCTGCTGCTGGATACCGTCCATCCCTTTTTGAAGGGCATCTCTGCCAGCCTCGGCATTCCGTGGTGGATGGATGGGCTCTTATTGGACGGCAGCTATCTTGCTACCGCCTGGGTGATCAGCGTGATGCTTCCGCCGATGGCCATCTTCTTTCCGCTGTTTACATTGCTGGAAGATTTCGGCTACCTGCCCCGCGTGGCATTCAACCTGGACAACATGTTCCGCAAAGCAGGCGCTCACGGTAAACAAGCCCTGAGCATGACCATGGGCTTCGGATGTAACGCAGCAGGCGTGGTGGCAACCCGCATCATCGACAGTCCGCGTGAACGGATGATCGCCATCCTGACCAACAACTTTGCCTTATGCAACGGCCGCTGGCCGACACAGATCTTGATCGCGTCTCTTTTCATCGGGGCACTTGTTCCTGCACAACTGGCAGGTCTCGTCTCTGCCATGGCCGTCGTGGGAATTGCCGTGCTCGGCGTCCTGCTTACTTTCGTTGTTTCCTGGGCACTCTCAAGGACAGTGCTGAAAGGCGAGCCTTCCACCTTCAGTCTGGAACTGCCTCCCTATCGCCCGCCGCGTGTTTGGCAAACGATCTACACATCGGTGATAGATCGGACTCTTATCGTCCTATGGCGGGCCATTGTCTTCGCACTGCCCGCAGGGGCAATCATTTGGCTGGCGTCGAATGTCACCATCGCCGGCACAAGCATCGCGAATCACGTGATCGGTTTCCTGAATCCTGTTGGCTTACTGATCGGCTTGAATGGCGTGATCCTTGTGGCATACATTGTCGCCATTCCTGCCAATGAGATTGTCATCCCCACGATTTTGATGCTGACCGTGCTCGTCACCGGCGCAACCGGCGTCGGCGAGGGCGCAGGCGTGATGTTCGAACTCGAGTCCGAAATGCAGACGCTGGCGCTTCTAAAGGCCGGCGGCTGGACGCTTCTAACTGCGGTCAACCTGATGCTGTTTAGTCTCATCCATAATCCATGCAGCACAACCATCTACACGATCTACAAGGAGACCGGCAGTAAAAAATGGACCTGGATCGCTGCGCTGCTGCCTGTTGTATTGGGTTTTGCGGTCACATTCATTGTGGCACAGGTTTGGAGATTGGTGGAAAGTCTTATATAAACAGTAAAGGCGACCCACTCGAGTAGATTAAAGTCACCTGACGATCCAGAAGGGTCGCCTCTTAATAGCAAAGACTTCGGGGTATGAAACTTCGAAGTCTTTTGATTCTGCTATACTCATCAAAAGTCGAAGGAGTACATCGTGCAAAAAGCCATCTTCCAACCCTTATCTTCCTATGTCGAATATCCAGTTGAAGAAATGCAGGAGCGGGCTGCGTCCTTCCGCAAGGAAATGCAGCGGCGTCGCACTGTGCGTCACTTTTCCGACAGACCCGTCCCGCGCGAGATCATCGAGGAGTGCCTGCTCACAGCAGGGACGGCACCCAACGGAGCGAACCTGCAGCCCTGGCAATTTGTCGTTGTCAGCGATCCAAAGGTCAAGCATGAGATCCGTGTTGTGGCAGAAGAGGAGGAGAGGGATTTCTACAACCGCCGCGCCCCTGAAGAATGGTTGGAAGCGCTTGCCCCGCTCGGCACGGATGAGCATAAACCGTTCCTTGAAACGGCTCCTTATCTGATTGCCATCTTTGGAAAGAATCACAGCGTACTGCCTGATGGAAGAAAGGTGAAAAATTACTATGTCAACGAATCGGTCGGCATTGCCACAGGCATGTTAATCGCGGCCATCCACAACGCCGGGTTGGTTTCGCTCACTCACACGCCGAGCCCAATGGGGTTTTTGAACCAGATATTAAGTGTCGATAAAGACGCCAGACCCTTCCTGTTGTTGGTGGTTGGCTATCCCGCCAATGATGCGGAAGTTCCAATTATACAAAAGAAGTCCTTGGACGAGATTGCAACTTTCATCTAGACATGATGCTCAGCGTTCAATAGCTTGTCACAGCAATATGCTATACTAGCAACGCCATCCCGGTGTTTACCAAAATTATTTGAAGACTTCTCCAACATCCTTCCTCTACAAAGATAATTGTATGAGGTTTTATTGGAAAACAGTGATTGGTTTGCAGGAGGATTATTCATGTTGCGGATATTTATCAGTTACAGCCGTGAAAACCGACCTATAGTTGAGTCGTTGGTCAACGATTTGAACGGATTGGGGCATAATGTCTGGATCGATGAAAAACTGAAAGGGGGGCAGGGGTGGTGGAATGAAATATTGTCTCAAATTCGAAAATGTGATTTGTTCGTCTTTTCTTTATCAAAGGAAATAGAGAAATCTCATGCCTGTGGTCTGGAGTTGAAATATGCTGAGGATCTCGGCAAGCGGATCCTGCCCATCTTGATCGGCGATAATGTTTCGATCGACAGATTTCCCAAGTCCATCTCCCAAACGCAGTACGTGGACTATCGGAAAAATGACAAGGACGCCACAATAAAGTTGATCAACGCGCTCCAAAATTTGTCCCCTGCTCCATCGCTTCCAGACTCGTTGCCAATACCGCCAGAAGTTCCAATTTCATATATCTATGAGCTAAAGAATAAGATTCTTGAATCTGCATCTTTGAGTTTTTCTGAACAGGCTGAACTTGTCACCAAGCTCAAACACCGGATCAAAGACGCTAAAGAATCTAACGAACAGGCCGACATCCGATATTTGTTACTCGAACTAAAGAAACGTGACGATCTTTACGCCAAAGTTGGCAGTGACATCGACGATGTGCTGCACAAGTTGCCGGTTCAAGGCATCGATAAATCAACCATCAGCCCGCCACCAACAGCAACAAAACCTCCCCCGTCAACTCAAGGCAATCGACCTGCCGCAGCCCCTTTGGGAACCCAGGCGACTCCTCGCAGCAATAAAGGAAGGAATATACTTGTCCTTGTTGTTGCAGCTATTATTGTCTTTGTGTGTTTCTGCATATTCCTGTCCATCCTGCCCTGCTTTGGTCCGTATGGCTGTTAAGAGAGAGTTGGCTTCATGATCTGCATATCGAGCCAGCTATACAACCGTTCAAAACGCGCCTGCCTATTCCTCCCCCATCAATAATTTAATTCGTTCCCACGGCTTCAAACTTTCGTCCTCGGCAAGCAAACTCCTCAAATCGTAGATTTCATCACGCAGCGCTGCGGCCTTCTCGAATTCCAAATTCTTTGCTGCTTCCCTCATCTGCGTTTCCATATCAGCGATGATGCTTTGCAATTCCTTGCGCGGCAGGTCACCGGCGCCCTCCACCTTGTACTCGCCCTGCATTTCTGCAACCGCCTTTTGGGAGAATTCCTCCGTCAAGTCATGGATCGCCTTGTGAATGCTGACAGGCACAATGCCATTCTTTTCGTTATATTTCATCTGCTTCGCACGGCGGCGATTCGTTTCGTCAATGGCGCGTTTCATCGAGTCGGTCATTTTGTCGGCGTACATGATCACACGTCCCTCTGAATGACGCGCCGCGCGGCCAATTGTCTGGATAAGCGCAGTACTCGAACGCAAAAAACCTTCCTTGTCCGCATCCAAAATTCCAACAAGCGAGACCTCGGGCAGGTCAAGTCCCTCGCGCAGGAGGTTGATCCCAACCAACACGTCGAACACACCCAGACGCAGATCACGCAGGATGCCGACCCGCTCGAGCGTGTCCACCTCCGAATGCAGGTAGTGGACTTTCATCCCCAACTCCTGTAAATATTCAGACAGATCTTCGGACATCCGATTGGTGAGAGTCGTGACCAGGACACGCTCGCCTCTTTCCACCCGCT
>DATHRQ010000015.1:0-5982 GCA_035465095.1 Anaerolineales bacterium
CATCCTCACCAACGCCGGCGGCCCCGGCGTCATCGCCGCCGATGCGCTCGAACAGAATGATCTGTCGCTTGCTACATTAAGTAATGCAACACTGCAGGTGTTAAAGAACTTACTACCGCCTTCAGCCTCCATACACAACCCCGTTGATATGCTCGCCTCCGCATCGCCTGAGGCGTACGCAAACTGCCTGAAGGTTCTGCTCGAAGATTCCAACGTCGATGCCGCCATGGTCATCCTGCCTCCCCCACCCATGTTCAAAGCGGAAGTGGTCGCAGAGAAACTGATCGATGCAATAGATAAATTTGACAAACCGGTTGTGATTGCGCTCTTAGGTTCGACGCTGATCGGAGAAGCAAACCAAAAGTTTAGAGATGCAGGTGTTCCAACCTACTCCTTCCCTGAACGTGCGGCATCGGCATTGGGGGTATTATTTAAGCGAGCGAAGTTCCTTGACCGCCAATCATCGATCGCAGACGAAAATGTGGGCCATCCACAGACGCCCGCAAACAATGCTTCGCCTGATGAACTTTTGGCCGCGTACGATATTCCTACTGCACCCATAAAACTCGCGCGCGATGAAGATGAGGCAGTGTCCATTGCTAGCGAACTTGGCTATCCTGTTGTGATGAAAATCGCTTCGCCGGACATTTTGCACAAGTCCGATATTGGTGGTGTCGTGCTCGATATCAAAGATGCAGATTCTCTTCAGCTTGCCTATGCGCAGATTACGGAGCGAGCCAAAATATCGAAACCAGACGCAGAGATCGCAGGGGTCCACATCCAAAGACAAATCCCTGACGGACAGGAGGTCATCGTCGGCATGGTGCGT
This sequence comes from Anaerolineales bacterium, assembly GCA_035465095.1. Taxonomy (GTDB): domain Bacteria; phylum Chloroflexota; class Anaerolineae; order Anaerolineales; family Villigracilaceae; genus Defluviilinea. Next base: position 830 of record DATHRQ010000015.1, read on the forward strand.
GATCCGCAGTTTGGAGCGCTAATGATGTTCGGCTCGGGCGGCGTGGAAGTGGAGGGGCTGAAAGACGTATCATTTGCTCTGGCACCGCTGAATCAGGCTGAGGCTGAGAAAATGATCCGCAAGACCTGGGCCGGCAGAAAGCTGAAAGGCTTTCGCCACCTCCCCCCTGCTGACGAGGAGGCGGTCGTCGATGTCCTTGTCAAATTATCGTGGCTGGCTGTTGAAAATAAATCCACCGCTGAGATCGAGATCAATCCCCTGCTCGTTTTGAGAAAAGGTGCAGTTGCCATCGATGTGCGAATGAAATCAAAATAGTTGTATTGCCGGCAAAAATAATGTATAGTAGTTGCAACCCCAATACATTCAAAGGAGAGAAAAATGGCAGACAGTGTATATAAAGTAATCGAATTGGTTGGAACCAGCACCGAGTCCTGGGAGAAAGCCGCCTCGGTCGCAGTTGAGCGCGCATCCAAGTCATTGCGCGACCTGCGCGTTGCCGAAGTTGCGGAACTGGATATGGTGCTGGAAGATGGCAAGGTTACTGCCTATCGGGCAAAGCTGAAGGTGTCCTTCAAATTCGAAGGCGAATAAATTACGCAACCTTCGCGTAAACAAAAAGCCCCGTCTTGCGACGGGGCTTTTTGTTGCTCTTGAGCCGATTAGTTAGGCAGGGAGCTGTTGATGGTGCTGAAGGTATTGCCGATCTTGGGTCCGAGAATACGCATGACAGCGATCACAACGATGGCGACGAGCGCGAGAATGATCGCGTACTCGACGAGGCCCTGACCTTTTTCCTTGGGTGCAAATAACATGACGTAATTCCTTTCGATTATTAAGTATTAAGTTTACTGGCTGAAGACCGTCTTCAGAACTATCTATAGTTTAACCTTAATTCAGAAAATTACAAGGTCATACTGTATGATACATTTGCATCCTTGTTAGGCTTTCTTTTCAGAAAGCCTGCAATTTGGGGGAAATGCGGGTGACAAATTCCATAAAAAAATGCCCCGTCTTGCGACGGGGCATTTTTTTACTCGTTGCCGATTAGTTGGGCAGGGAACTGTTGATGGTGCTGAAGGTGTTGCCGACCTTGGGTCCGAGAATACGCATAACAGCAATTACGACGATGGCGACGAGCGCGAGAATGATCGCGTACTCGACGAGGCCCTGGCCTTTTTCTTTGGGTGCAAATAACATGATGACCTTTTCCTTTCTCAATAGATTTGGTTGACCTGAGGACCGCCCTCAGTCTATTTACAAGACATAATAGCATAAAAAATGTTACATGCCCAGCATTTTTCCACATATTCAAAGCAGAGAACATTCCGCCAAAATATCATCCAGAGATGGAACAAATCCCTCAAAAAATCAGTTAGAGACGTATGTGTCTCCCTTTCCCCCATCTCCCACGAAGCCATTGACATGGCTCACTTCATCCATTATAAGGTTCCCATGTATCGAAAAACAGCAATCATTTTGCTCGGCGTTGCTCTCGTATCCTCTAGTTGCCAGGCAACGCCGCAAGACAACCCAACCCCCGTGCCCACACATACAACAGCCGGACCAGTCTCAACCGGCCCTGCTCCAACACCGATTTCAACCGTTTTGCCAACGCCCGTTCCTCTCGTGCGCATTGATTCGGGTGACGAGGCTTTATTCTTTGGAGATTACGAGAAAGCGCGCGAGGAATATCTTGCGGCATTCAATGCAGCTACAGATCGATCCATTCAAGCGGCTGCATTATGGGGATTGGCACGAACAGAGTTGGACGATGACCGCTACCAACGCGCAGTGGAAACACTTACCACTCTTACCCTTGAGTACCCTGAATCCACCTATTCCGCGCGGGCTTATTTCCTGTTGGGCAGGGCGTATTCTGGGCTGGAACAATTCCAACAGGCGGCAGACGCCTACAACGAATACATGACTCACGTGCCCGGAGTTTTGGATGGTTACGTGCAGGATTATCGCGGCGATGCGCTGTACGCCGCCGGCGACTATACCGGCGCGATCAACGCCTACGAAGCCGCACTGACCGCCTCACGCCTGGACGACGGGTTGAATCAGCGCATCAAGATTGGTCAGTCCCGATTCGACTTCGGGGATTACGCCGGCGCAATTACGGTTTACGATCAAGTTTTCAATATCACAACAAACGACTATATCCGCGCGCAAATGGATTACCTGGCTGGAACTGCGCATAAAACATTGGAGCAACCTGATCAGGCAAATGCGCGCTTTTTGCACACAGTCGAAAATTATCCCCTCTCCTACTATTCCTATCTGGCATTGATCGAACTCGTGGACGCAAATATCGCAGTGGACGATCTCGACCGTGCTCTTGTTGATTATTTTGCCGAGCAATACGATGTTGCCCTGGTCGTATTTGACCGCTACATCGAGGCAAATCCGGTCAACGACGGAACCCCCCATTATTACCGGGCGCTTACATTGAGGGAAATGCAGAGGACTCAGCCCGCCATTGACGAACTCGATTACTTCATCAAAACCCACCCCAGCCACCCCCGCTGGGAGGATGCCTGGCAGGAAAAGGCCTTCCTTGAATGGGTGGTGCTGGGCGATTACAACGCCGGCGCGCATACGCTGCTGGAATTCGTCTCCACCGTCCCCACCACGCCATCCGCACCGGACTTTTTGATGAGTGCAGCACGCGTCACGGAACGCGACGGCAGGCTGGAAGATGCCGCTCGCATATGGGAACGGGTGGCAAATGAATACTCCGCCAGCGAACTTGTGCCGGATGCACTTTTTTTGGCTGGTATTGCTCGTTACCGCCTCACAGACTATTCGGGCGCGCTGGCATTATTTCAAAGAGGCTTGATCTTTTCATCCCAGGTTGAAGACTCTGCCCGCGCCTACCTGTGGGTCGGTAAGACACAGGAAAAACTCGGCGACAGGCCTTCTGCTGAGCAATCCTGGCAGCAGGCACAATTGGCAGACCCAACCGGCTACTACAGTGTACGGGCGCGCGATATTTTATTGGGAACAACTCCATTCGAATCATCACCGTCGATAGATCTCGACCCTGATATGGAAAAGGAACGCAGGGATGCTGAAGCCTGGATACGCCTGACATTCGAACTTCCTCAGGGAACCGATTTTTCAGGCCCCGGCCTCCTTGCGCAGGACCCGCGTTTTATCCGCGGTACCGAACTTTGGGAGCTGGGCATGTATGAGGAAGCACGGATGGAGTTTGAATCCCTGCGCGAGGCCATCAGCACGGACCCCGAAAGCAGTTTTCGCCTGGCAAACCACCTATATGAAATTGGCTTATATCGCAGCGCGATATTTGCGGCGCGTGAGGTTTTGAGTCTGGCAGGTCTAGCAAGCCAGTCTGAATCGTTGACAGCCCCGGCATATTTCAATCACATCCGCTATGGGCTGTATTATCACGACCTGATATTGACCGAGGAAGAACGTTACGGACACGACCCCTTGTTCATGTTCAGCGTCATACGTCAGGAGAGCCTGTTCGAGGGCTTTGTGCGGTCGGGTGCAGGCGCGCGCGGATTAATGCAGGTCATCCCCGCCACTGGCGCACAGATCGCATCTGAACTTGGCTGGCCGCCTGGATATGATGAAGACGACCTCTATCGACCGATTGTAAGTGTCCGATTTGGATCGTATTATCTAAACAGAAATCGCGATCTGCTCGGCGGCAGCGTATATGGCAGTCTGGCTGCCTACAACGCGGGCCCCGGCAACGCACTGGTCTGGAAGGAACTGGCAGGCGATGACCCGGACCTGTTCCTTGAGATCGTCCGCTTTCAGGAAACCCGCAATTATATTCGGTATATCTACGAAATATTCGATACCTACCAAACATTCTACAACCCCATTAAATAAAAAATCCCGGCATCAGCCGGGAATCTGGTACCCTGGAAAAGATCAGGCTAAATGCGCCAGGATGCGTTGATGGGCAGTTTCCACGTCCATATCGACAACTGAGACCAGCTTATCGCGTCCCACACTCCCCGCTACGATATCAAGTTGGGATTTTGGCACGCCTAGAATCTCTGAAAGAAATACCACCAAAGCCTCATTTGCTTCGTCATCGGCGGGCGGCGCGGCAAGACGCACCTTGATCGTTCCGTCGTCCAAAACCTCTGCGATCTCGTTACTGCTGGCGCGTGGTGTGATTCGCACAGCCAATGCGGAACCTGTCTGCCCATCATGCATCTTAAATTTTCGATTCGACATACTTCACCTCACAACTTGACTATTGTAATATGCTGACCAGCAGGATTACCACCAGCCGGATCAGCAGGAGCAATACAATTGGGCTGAAATCGATCATACCCGTCGACGGCATCATTCGGCGGATCGGATCGAGCAGCGGCCGTACAAGGTTATCAACACCCTGACGCAGCGGATGATACGGGTCCCTGATGATCCAGGACAGGATGACGGAGATAATTACAACCCACTCATAGACTCTGGCAAATGCAATAATGATTTCTGCGATGTTCATTTAAACGGATCCTTCTCTGACTTATATCTGCGCGCGCCCACAATGGCCGTTCCTACTCTGACGAGTGTTGCGCCCTCCTCGACAGCGACGGTGTAATCTGCGCTGGTGCCCATCGAAAGTTCACTCCAATCTGCATCAGGGAAATGAACGGCCAGATGGTCACGCAACAGCCTCAGGCGTTGAAAGAAGCGACGCGAATCTTCAGGGTCGGTACCCAGCGGGGGCATGCTCATCAATCCATGAACACGCAGGTTGGGCAGATCCACAATGGATTGGATCTCGGGAAAAAATATGTCCCATCGAGAATCGTCCAATGCGTCCCATCCCGCTTTAGTCTCCTCGCCGCCTACATTGAACTCAAGCAGGACGGGAAGAATACGCTCTTTTTCGGCCGCAAATCGATCGAGACGTTTGGCCAGTTTGAGGCTGTCGAGAGAGTGTAAAAGTTCATAATGCTCCGCCACGAGACGAGCCTTTCGGCTTTGCACGTGACCGATCATGTGCCATTCTACCCCACTTTGACGGGGCAAGGATTGGATTTTCGTAACACCCTCTTCGGGATAATTCTCACCGAGTATACGAACACCGGCTTCGACCGCCGCCTGGACAACTTCAAGTGGCTGTGATTTTGTAACCACCACAAGTTTTATATCTTCAGGGT
>DATHRQ010000016.1:0-3474 GCA_035465095.1 Anaerolineales bacterium
GCAGGCCTTTGTCGAGTCGGGCGCCATCCAATGCGGATACTGCACACCTGCGCAGATCCTTGCGGCGAAGGCGTTGCTCGATAAGAATCCAAGCCCAAGTGAAACGGAAGTGCGTGATGCCATCGCAGGCGTGTTATGCCGCTGCACGGGCTATCTGAAACCGGTCGAATCGGTGCTGAAAGCGGCGGCTGTCATGCGCGGAGACGATCAATTCGGTGAAGGGATTTTGGTCTCGTTCGATCCGCCAGGCACGCCACCGCCTGCCGAGCCAACCCCTATCGGATCAGATACACAAACCAAAACGCTGCCAAAAGTTTTCACCACACCCGAAACACAAACCTATCAGACCGTCGGCAAACCTGAAAAGAAAGTCGACGCGGTCAAACTGGTGCAGGGCAAACCCGCCTTCACCGCCGACATGGACATGCGCGGCATGTTATATGCGCGCGTCCTGCGCAGCCCGCATGCGCATGCCCGCATTACAAACATCGATGCCAGCAAGGCCCGCGACCTGAAGGGCGTGGCCGCCGTGCTGACCTGGCAGGACATTCCGCGCGTGGTCTATTCGACGGCCGGGCAGTCCGACCCGATCCCCGGGCCGCTGGATACATTTTCGCTGGATAACAAGGTCAGGTTCGTCGGTGACCGCGTCGCCATGGTCGCAGCCGAAACGCCTGAGATCGCCGAAAAGGCATTGACCCTGATCGACGTCGAATACGAAGTGCTGGATGCCATCCTGGATTCACGCGATGCGATGGACGAAGATGCGGTTCAGATCCACGACCAGCCTGAGTATGTCAATTTTGCAGATTCCAACCCTGAGAAAAATCTGGCAGCCGAGATCCGCATCGACATCGGCGACGTTGAAAAAGGCTTCGAGCAGGCGGACGAAATCTTCGAGGCCGAATACAGTGTGCCCAAGGTGCAGCAGGCGCACGTCGAACCGCACGTCTGTATTACATACTGGGACGAAGACGACCGCCTGGTGATCCGCACGTCCACGCAGGTGCCGTTCCATGCACGGCGCATGCTTGCGCCCGTTTTGCAGCTGCCCATCAAACGCATCCGCGTCATCAAGCCGCGCATCGGCGGCGGCTTCGGCGGCAAGCAGGAGGTGCTGATGGAGGACGTGCCCGCGCATCTGACGATCGCCACCAAACGCCCGGTCCTCTATGAGTACACGCGCGAGGAGGAATTTGTTGGGGCGAGGGCCAGGCATCCGATGAGAATCAGGATGAAGACCGGCGTGAAGCGCGATGGGACCATTACAGCGAATGAGATGTATGCACTGTCCGATACGGGCGCGTATGGCTGTCACGCATTGACCGTGACCGGCAATACCGGTCACAAGGCCATGGCCTTATACGTCGGTGACGGAGAATATCGCGAAAGTCCCAACATCCGTTTTTACGCCGACGTAGTGTATACCAACACGCCCCCGTCCGGCGCCTTTCGCGGATACGGCGTGCCGCAGGGATACTGGCCGCTTGACCGTCACATGGAAAAGATCGCGCGTGCGTTGAACCTGGACCCGATCGAGTTCCGCCTGAAAAATGCCATTCGGCCCGGCGAATACCATCCGTTTTCGACCGCATGGAACGAAGGACGCGAGCCGCGGCCTGAGATCATCCACACAGTTGGGCTGGAGCAGTGTGTCGTGCAGGGCAAGGCTGCCATCGGATGGGATCAAAAGTTTGGGAATGAGGAATGGCGCGCTTCGACTGCGCTTGGCTCCACTCAGCATGGGAAATTGCGAAAAGGCATCGGCGTGGCAATGGTCATGCAGGGGACGGCCATCCCCTATCTCGATATGGGCGGCGCCTCGATCAAGATGAACGACGATGGTTCTTTCAACATGCTGGTGGGCGCAACAGACCTGGGCACAGGCTCGGATACCGTCCTGGCCCAGATGGCAGCCGAGGTATTGGGCGTGCCGCTGGAGGATATGATCTGTTATTCGTCGGATACCGACTTCACGCCCTTCGACAAGGGCGCCTACGCTTCGTCTACAACGTACATCTCAGGGACGGCTGCGGTCAATGCGGCCAAGATTTGCGCGGAAAGGATCAGAGTCCGGGCGACAATGATGCTGGATCTCGATGAATCGCAGGCGCCGAACATCAAGCTGGAAAACAGCACAGCAATCGCCCCCGACGGCAGAAGCGTCTCGTTCGCCGACATCGCACTGGACTCGCTTCATAAAAACAACCAGGAACAAATCATGGGTGTGGCATCGTATGTCTCGCCGGTATCGCCGCCGCCATTCGCAGCGCAATTCGCCGAAGTCACCGTCGACACCGAGACCGGGCAGGTCACCGTGGATAAACTGATCATGGCGGTCGACTCGGGCGTGATCGTCAATCCGCTGACGGCCTCCGGTCAGATCGAGGGCGGCATGACACAGGCGCTGGGATACGCGGTCTGCGAGGAGATGCGCTACGATGAGGAGGGCAGCGCCATCGAACGCGACCTTGACCGCTATCACATCTTCCGCGCGGATGAAATGCCTGCGCTCGAAACCATCTTCGTTGAAACGTTCGAACCGAGCCACCCGTTTGGCGTGAAGGCTGTGGCCGAGATCCCCATGGACGGCGTCGCACCCGCGGTCGGCAATGCCATCTATGATGCGCTTGGCATCAACATCGACGAAAACCCAACCACGCCCGAACGGGGATGGAGATCGATGAGAGCTTCTTAAACACCCAGACTTCACACATACAAGAAGGTTTCTGAATCCTGCTGATAAAGGCGGGATATAATCGCGTCATGCAGAATTTTGTTCTTTGGCTCGAACAGGCACTAAACATCGACCAGCCGACGATATACAAGATCATCAGCACGGTCTCGATTCTGGTTGTCGGATGGATCGTGTATCGCATCATCCTTGCCACCGTCGTAAGCCGCATCAAAAACATAGACCTGCGATATCAATGGCAAAAAGCCACCGATTATCTGTTCTTCATATTTGGTGTTTTTGTCGTCGGCCGCATCTGGTACGAGGGCATGACCGCCGTGGCGACCTTCCTGGGGTTGGTATCCGCGGGTATCGCCATCGCCTTGAGGGATCCCATCGTCAACTTTGTGGGATGGCTGTTCATCGTGTGGAGAAGACCGTTTTCCGTGGGTGACCGCATACAGATCGGCGAGTATGCCGGGGATATCGTCGACCAGCGCATATTTCAGTTCAGCATGATGGAGATCGGGAATTGGGTGGATGCAGACCAGTCCACGGGGCGCGTGCTGCACCTGCCAAACGGCTGGGTTTTCACACAGGCAGTGGCAATTTTCACGCACGGTCCGCGGTTCATCTGGAACGAAATACCGGTAACGATTACATTCGAAAGCGACTGGAAGCAGGCCAAGAAGATCCTTCAGAAGATAGTAGATCAATATCATTCCGAAAAAAATGGAAATGTCGATATTGAATTCAGATCAGCCTCGAGAAACTATCTCCTGAAATATGACAAACTCACC
>DATHRQ010000017.1:0-4535 GCA_035465095.1 Anaerolineales bacterium
TATCTCCCCGCCCCAGCAGGGTCTCTGCACCGGTTGTATCCAGGATCACACGGCTGTCCACCCCCGAAGCAACGGCAAAGGCAAGGCGTGCAGGGAAATTCGCCTTGATCAGGCCGGTAACCACGTCCGTGGACGGCCGCTGGGTGGCGACAATTAAATGAATACCGGTGGCACGCGCCATCTGCGCCAGGCGAACAAGATTATGTTCCGTTTGGTCAGGCGCAGACATCATCAAGTCTGCCAGTTCATCGATCAACACAACAATGCGCGGGAGCGTAGCGCCACCTTTACGGCGCGAGACCTTGCGATTGTAGGCGTCCAGATCACGGACCTTGGCTCCCTCAAGTATGCGATACCGGTGTTCCATTTCAACGACAACCCACCGCAAGACGCCCAGAATACGGTCGACATTTGTTTCGACCTTTCCATAAAGGTGCGGCAGACCGTTGAAGCGCAGCAATTCGACCATCTTGGAGTCGATCATCACCATACGCAGGTCTTCCGGCGAGTTGTTCATGGCGAGGCACACGGCTAGGGAGGTAATACAAATCGATTTCCCCGAGCCTGTAGCGCCTGCGATCAGGATATGCGGCATGCGCGCCAGGTCGGTGACCAGAGGCTGCCCCGAAACATCGCGCCCCAGAGCGAGCGCCAGCGGCTGCCCGACCTTATGAAATGTTTCCGTTTCCAATATTGGGCGCAGACGCACGTTCGTTTGATGTGTGTTCGGCACCTCGATACCCACATACGGCTTGCCCGGCACCGGCGCTTCGATCCGCAAACGCTGCGCAGAAAGCGCGAGCGCCAGATCCTTTTGCAGGGACGCGATCTGATTAACGCGCACCTTGATTTGTTTGTTTTCCTCCTCGGTTGTTCCTGGTTTTTTCATGAAGCCGGGTTGAACGGCAAATTGCGTCACTGTCGGCCCCACTCGAAAGCCGATCACCGTCGTTGAAATGCCGAATTCAGCCAGCGTTTTTTCGATCATGCCGGCCGTCTGATTGATCGTCCGTTCGTCCGGGCGGGCGGCCTGATCGGCCAGCAGAATATTGAGCGACGGCAACCGTTCGTCGCGATTACCAGGTTCAACTTTTTTATCCTGATGTTCGGCAACCCTTAGGGATTTGCGGAACTCTGCTGGCAGCGGCGTGGACTTCTTCCGCGCCCCGCGGGAGGTTTCCTTCTTCTCTACACCCGCTTCCTCCTGGACCTCGGGCTGAGGCGCCGCCTCGAATGGCATTTCATCCTCTGCGACCCTTGTCAGCCAACGTTCCACCCAGGCCCAAAGATTGAAACCGCTCATCACTGCCAGCAGCCACAAGGCAAAGAGCAGCAATGTCCCCGAGGGTCGGCCCAAACGCCAAAATATATTTGTGATGCCCCAGCCGATGCGCCCGCCATAGGCGCCGGTTTCCGCGTCCAGAACGGAATTGCCTCCGAAAGCCGCAAACAAGCCCAAAGTCAGAAAAGAGGCGATCTCGAGGGCGAAGATCTGCGTCCAACTCATTCGTCTTCCAAAACGACGCAGCAATGCAAAGCCGGCATATCCGATCCAAAAAACAACGATATATGCCCCCCACCCGAGCCACAACGAAAGCACATCTGCCCAGGGAGTGAGCAGCAGGCCCTGGGTGGAGCCCCGCAATGCCAAGAAGGTCATCAGCGCGAAAGCGATCAGCAGCACGCCCAATGTGTCGCGCATAAAGCGGCCAAAGTGTTGGTTAAACCGTGCGAGACGATCCAGCCAGTCGTCACGATTTTCTGTTTCGTACGTGCGGGTTGACCCTGACCTTTTTGTCATTCGTTTTCCAGGATCATGCTGAAGCCCAGACGCTGACGACCGGCATCCATGTGCAGGATACGCAGCTCGACACGCTGACCATCAGACAAAATATCGCGCGGAGATTGACCTTCCTGGAGAGGCATTTCTGTAACATGAATCAAACCTTCCACACCAATATCCAGATTGGCAAATGCACCATACGAGAGGACGTTCGAAATCGTCGCAGAAACAACTTTACCCTCAGGGAATTCGTTTGCGGCCTTTTGCCACGGATTGGGAAGCAGACGTTTTCGGCTCAGGGCCACACGGCATCTCTCGGCAGAGACTTCCAACACCTTTACATCCACTTCGTCATTCAATCGAACAATGTGCTTCGGATGTGACACGCGTCCCCACGAAAGTTCGGAGATATGGATCAAACCTTCAACGCCGCCCAGATCGACGAACACACCAAAATCGGTGATATTTGTAACTATTCCACTCACCTGAGCGCCGGGTTCGAGGCTGTCAAACAGCTCGATGCGTTTGCCTGCTTCAGAGAGGGCGGCCCGCTCTGAAAACACGATGCGGTCTTCATCGGGCTTGCATTCGATGATCTTTACTCTTAGGGTTTTTCCGTTATATTCCTCCAGGTTAATATCGTGATTATCACCGAGGTCCTGACTCGCCAACTTCACCAGATGGGAATACGGAATAAACCCTGCAAGGTCGTCTCCCCCAATCAATAAGCCGCCGCGATTATGTCCGGTCACTTGTAATTCAATGATCCGATCACTCTTGAAATATTCACGGGCCAGATCCCAGTCCACTTGAACACTATTCTTATTAGTGCCGTCTTGAGATTTATCCGACTGATCTGCGACTTCCACATCCATCTGTCGGTGATGGGAGGTAATTTTTACCTCGTCTGCCAACACAGATTCCCACCAGTTCTCATCGACCAACGGCATTTTATTTTGATGACTATTTTTCTGATCGCTCACTTTGCCCTCCCAGAAGGATTTCTCCATCCTGTTCCATGTCAACAATGGCACGCGCAACGGCTTCCACTGCCACACGCTGCTTTCGGTACAGATCCGCTTCCGACATTGCCAATCGCCCCGCCACCTCACGGACTTTTCGGCCTTCGATAAATTTCATTTCAAGAATATTATAGAGGATCCATTCGGTCGTAAATTTACGGTCACCCTCAGGTTTTACCTGATCCACCGCCTGACGGAGCAGCGCACGCAGAGCATTTGCCGTGTTGCCGTCATAGTTGTCTGCAAACGCCTTGATGATCCGTAATTTCATTAACGGACTGTTCGTTAGTTTTGGGCCGCCCCAATAATGCGTCAACGCATCCTTGACCCAATCGGCCATATCGGACTCTTCAAATACCGGCTCGGTCAACATGGTGGTGGTTGTATCATACCGTCCCGCTGCACGAATGCGCTGCAACATATCCATTTGAGGCTGCAGGTCTTCGAGCGATCGGAAAACACGCTGCTGCAACTGGCGATCTTCCAGCGCCAGCGCCACCCGATCGGCCAGTAGCCAGAGGGAATCGCGCTGGTCGTGGTCGATCGGAAAGTCAGATTGCCGTGCAATGCCAAGCAGGCCCAACAGCGGATGGATCTCGTCGCGGTCGCCGGTCACCTGGCGATGATGAAGCGGCAGTATCCAAAAATCGCCCCAGGTGAACTCCTGGCGTCCGCTTTCGCCATTGTGCGTCACGATTTGCAAGGCATCGTTCAAATTTTCTTTTTCCAATAATGCGCTGTTTCCAGCAACCACATTGAGCGACAACACATTTCCGTCCAACGCAGCCACAAAAGCACACGGCGATTGGAGATGATCGCGCACAGCCGCAAGCACGTTTTCAAGAAACTGCTGCAGGTCCCCCTGTGTCAGCAAACGTTCCTCGATATTATGCAGGAGTTGTATCTCATCGCGGTCGCGGCCAAAGAACAACACACGCTCCCATAACGGAAAGAGTAAGGTAATGGCGTGCTCGAACAGAAGGACGGTGACAACCATGACCAGCGGAACAAAGCCGGAATACGGGTCACCGCCGAACAATTCCCCGGCGCGGCGGACGATCGTCATCAACCCCAGGGCCAGTGAGGCCGTTACAGGTCCGCGCAGGAGCCATTTGAACAGCCGGCTTTTTACGACCCGGTCGGGCCACGAAACGCCGAAGAATGCGACCGCATACGCCATGGCAACGACCAGAACAGCAACAAGCAGGTTGATAACGAGGACTGTCGACCAAAAGAAAAGGGGAAATTGAGCCGCAAAACCGGAACCAAACAACAGATATGGGTAGGAACCGAGCGCCGGGGCCGTCGCGCCCGCCATCAGGTACAGCATCCTGCGTTGGCCGGAACGCGTCAGCATACGCCGGTAGGCACGGATGAAATTATAGCCCGCCAGGGCAATGATCCCGATGTAAAAGATCGTAAAGATGTCCGTCCAGAAAGTGCGCCGCAAATGCGGAGCGGGATTTCCGTTGACCACCAGTCCGCCAACCAGGAGATCGAGGCCGAGCAGGATCAGGAAAACAAGCGAGACCACGTACACCAGTCGCACTGCCAGACGGCGGCGTCCGCGCGAGGGTCTTCCGGCAGTTACCAGCAGGGCATCAGACAAATGTAAATAGGATGGAGGCAGGAAGATGATTCCGATCCACTGAATGCGCAGGAGCATTTCGATACCCCAATTTGGAACGGAGCGGTTTTGCAAAGCCTCGGTCGTGAAAACCACAACCACA
>DATHRQ010000018.1:0-2437 GCA_035465095.1 Anaerolineales bacterium
AGTTGGGACGCAATTTCGGCGCCGAACTGCTCGCACAGAAAATGGAACGCCAGGTGCGGGATGAGTTGTATCTATCCCTGCTCGGCAAGAGCATGACCTTTCATAATATCCAGCCGGTCGGCGATACGATGGCGCGCTCCACCAACGACGTGCGAGAGGTCAACTATATGTTCAGTCCCGGCATCAACCTCGTGGTCGGCTCGCTTATCTTTATGTTCATGCCAGTCTTCGTGGCCGGGCGCTATCACCCCTCGCTGATCCTCGTGCCCATCGTTTACATCATCCTTTATTTTTTCTTCCTGACCCGTTACCTGAGGAATCTCTCGCCGGTCACAGATGAAGTGCGCGCTTCTTTCGGCGTCATGAACACCCATCTTTCCGAATCCCTGGACGGTGTGGAGGTGGTCAAGGGCGCCTCACAGGAAAACGCAGAGGTGGACAAGTTCGTGGTGAACGCCAGCCGCGTGCGCGATGCCTTCGTGAAACAGGGTGATCTGGAGGGACGCTACGTCGCGATGCTCCTGCTCGGTTCCGCCTACGCCTTTGGCCTGTTTCATGCCCTGCTGCTTTTCCGCAGCGGACAGTTGAACCTCGGCGATGTTGTCGCCTATTTCGGTCTGCTGACCCTGCTCCAGTTCCCGACCTTCGTTTCGACCTTTGCCTATTCACAGATCTCGTTGGGCATGTCCAGCGCGCGCCGCATTTTGGAGTTGATCAACCGCGAAACGAATCTCGACCAAAACGCGCAGGGACGCGTCGCCTCCATTCAGGGTGAGGTTGAGTTCAGGAATGTAAGTTTTGATTACAGCCCTCACCCTGAGTCCCTCTCCTCGCGAAGCACTCCCGAAGGGAGCAGGGAGAGGGGTTGGGGTGAGGGAGAGGACGAGGTCCTTCAGAACATATCTTTCAAGGTCAAAACCGGGCAGACGGTCGCCATCGTTGGGCAGACCGGTGCAGGCAAGACATCACTGGTCAGGCTGATCAACCGCACGTATGACACAACGCAGGGACAGGTGCTCGTGGACGGCGTGGATGTGCGCGATTGGAATCTGGCCTCCCTGCGCTCACAGATTTCCATCATCGAGCAGGATATCTTCCTCTTCACGCGAAAGATCAGCGAGAATATCGCCTTCGGGAAACCGGGCGCAACCCAAAGTGAGATCGAGGCGGCGGCAGAGTCCGCGCAGGCCGATGAGTTTATCCGCTCCTTCGACAACGGGTATGAAACCGTGGTCGGCGAACGCGGCGTGACGCTTTCCGGCGGTCAGCGTCAACGCATTGCCCTGGCACGTGCCTTTCTGGCCGAGCCCCACATTTTGATCCTGGACGACTCGACCTCCGCGATCGATTCCGCCACAGAAGACAAGATTCAGCGCGCCATCGCCAACGCCGCCCGCGGACGCACGACTTTCATCATCACGCACCGCCTCTCGCAGATTCGCTGGGCCGATTTGATCATCGTTTTGAAAAAAGGCAGGATCGCCGCCATCGGCACACACGACGAACTGATGGAAACATCCGAGGCATATTCGAGGATATTTAGAGAGTAGCAATTAGCGATTAGCTGTTAGCGGTCAGCCACTCGGGCTGGCACTAACCGCTAATTGCTGAAAGCTGAGAGCTAACCAATGGGCTTCTTTGCAGGATTAAACGACGAAAAATACGACCGTCAATATTCAGACCGCGACCTGGCGCGCCGCATCTTCAGCTATTTCGGACCGCAGAAAGTACGGCTTGTCATTGTCTCGCTGCTGGTTATCATCCTGGCCGGCATCGGGGCCGCATTGCCTGTCGTTGTCAGCAACATGGTCAGCCTGTTGGAAGGCCAGCCGACGCTGACCGCCATCAGCCTGGTCGGGCTGGCGGTGTGGCTGATCGGCATCGGTTTATGGGGGTTGAACTGGGCGCGGCGCAGCCTCGTCGTCCGCGCGGTGGGAGACGTGGTACTAGACCTGCGCACGCGCGCCTTCCGTGCCGCGGCCGAACACGATCTCTCGTTCTACGACCAATTCTCATCGGGACGCATCGTCTCGCGCATCACGTCCGATACCAACGACTTCGGCCAGCTCGTCATCATCGTGACCGACGTCGGTGCACAGTTCGTGCAGGCTTTCATTTTGGGTGTGGTGCTCTTTAGAACCGACTTGAAACTGTCCCTGCTGCTCATGGCGTTTTTGCCCATTATCTTTCTGATCGCATCCGGCTTCCGCATCATGGCCCGCCGTGTCACCCGCCGAGGCATGAAAGCCATGTCGGATGTCAACGCCGCCATCAAGGAGACCATCAGCGGCATCTCCATCGCGAAGAACTTTCGTCAGGAGGACAGCATCTTCCGATCGTTCGACGAGTCGAACCAGCAATCCTATCAGGTCAACGTACAGCGCGGATTCGTCCTCTCGCTGGTCTTTCCCACGCTCAACGCGCTGGGCGGCATCTT
>DATHRQ010000019.1:0-3240 GCA_035465095.1 Anaerolineales bacterium
TTCGTGTTGGCTTCCACCTCCAGCATGATGCCATAGCCGTGTTTTTCGCCATCTGCCAGTGAAAGCAGGATGTTGAACACAGCCGGGGTGAGGGGGGTGAATTCTTCAGGATTTTGCAGGGTTTCAGTCATAGGTTGCTCCTTGTTGTGACACATGTGTCCGTTGCAGATATATCTGTTACGGATATAATACATAAAAAAATAGGACTTGTCAAGTCCTATTTTGCCCCAATTTTTTTGGGTAGTTACAACGTAAACATCACAATCGCGATCAGCGCAGAGATTATGCCTGTGATTTGTTTCGGGAAGATTTTTTCCTTTAGGAATAGCCAGGCCAGGATCACCGTACTGCCCGGGTACAACGAACTCAACACTGCTGACACATCCAGCCTGCCGGCCTGGCTGGCAAGGATAAAGAACATGTTCCCGCCGACATCCAAAGTTGCATTGGTCAGCACAATGGGCCATGCCTCGCGCGGGACGACGAACGAATCGCGGCGTGCCAGCACCACCATAAGGATCAGCACGGTGCCGGCCGTGCGGGAAATGATCATGGGCGTGAAAATCAAGTCCGATCCGTACGAGGCGCGGTGAAGGAAAATGAAGTAGCCGGCAAAACCAAGTCCGGCCAGAAGCGGGAGGCGAAGATCGGCTAGATGCTCGAGTCTGAAACGTTCCATCGAATTCCCCTGTGAGATTAACCAGATCGAAGCCAGCGCAAAGACAAAGCCAATGGATTGATACAGGGTCGGCCATCCCTGTGTGAAGAGCCCAACCACCACCGGCAGCAGCGCTGCAAATAAGGCCGAGACCGGCGCAGCAATGCTCATCCTGCCCTGGCTGAGCGCCCTGTACAACATGAGCAGGCCGAACGTCCCGAGCGTCCCTCCAAGAGCGGCGTTGAAGATAACGAATCTGGATGGAAACGCTTCACGATAAAAAAATGATACGAATACGATCAATACCAAGCCGATCAGGTCGCTGTAGAAAACCGCGCGGTAGGCGCCGAGTTTGCGGCTGGCCAGCCCACCTGCAAAATCGCCAGCGCCCCAGGATAGGCCGGATAACAATCCATAAAGAATGGAAAGCAAGTTAGATTTTCCCCGCCGCCTTTGCGCGATCCAATACTTTTTGTGCGTTCCTGAGAAGCGGCATGTCGATCATCTTGCCGTCCAGCGCGTAGGCGCCCTTGCCCTCTTTCTGACTGGCCTCGAATGTTTCGACGACTCTCTGGGCATAGGCAATGGCTTCATCGGATGGCGTGAACGCCTCCTGCGTCGGGGTGACCTGATTCGGGTGAATGATCTGTTTCCCGCTGAAGCCGAGTCCTGCCCCCTGCTGTGCTTCGGCGCGCAGACCTTCGGTGTCTTTGAAGTCGATATAGACCATGTCTATCGCTTGCAGGTCGTTCGCGGCACAGGCCGTGACGACGGCAGAGCGCGCATATAAGACTTCGGTCCCTTCTTTTGTGCGAATCGCCCCAACCGACGCAGCGTAATCCTCCGCGCCGAAGATCATGGCTTCGAGACGCTTGTCCGCTTCGGCGATCTCCTTGAGATTTAAAATCCCCTTGGCGGTTTCCAACCCGATCAGCAGGCGGATACTTCCAATATCCAATTTGTTCGAGAGTTCATACGACTCGATCTGGTCACTGACCCATTTGATCTGTTCGGCCGTTTCGATCTTGGGAACGACGATCGTATCAGGCTCAGCCGCCAACGCGGACGCACGATCCTTCTGCTCAAATCCTGAACCGAGACTGTTGATGCGGATGCAGCGTTCAGAGTCACCGAAGTTCAATTCCTGCATCGCCTGCGAGATGACGGCCCGTGCCTCCGCTTTTCTGCTGACAGCGGTGCCGTCTTCCATATCCATACAGATACAGTCCACACCAAGGGTGGTGGCTTTTTCGATCTTGCGGCGGTCGTCGCCGGGCATGTAGAGTAGTGCGCGTCGTGAGTGCATAAATCTCCTCCATGTCATTGCGAGCGCTGGTCGAGTAGTGGCGCTTTGCGCCACATATCGAGACCAAGCGAAGCAATCTTAACTAACCTGTAATCATAAGATTGCTTCGTCGCCCTTAGGGCTCCTCGCAACGACATTGGTTATTTAGTTTTCTTCAAAAACATCGCTGTCCGTTCGAACTCGACCACAATTGTACCGTCTGGTTTTTTGCCCCAGCATTTGATGCGCACGATGCCCGCATTGGGCCGTGACTTGGACTCGCGCATCTCGATGATCTCGCTTTCGGCATAGATCGTATCCCCATGAAATACGGGGCTTGGGTGCAGGACCTTGTCGTAGCCTAGGTTGGCAACGATGGTGCCTTCGGTCAACTCAGGGACGGTCAGACCGACGACCAGCCCGAATGTGTAGACTCCATTCACCAGCCGCTGACCGAACTCCGTTTTCGACGAGTAATCTTCATTGACGTGCAACGGCTGAGAGTTCATGGTCAATGCTGAGAAGAGCACGTTGTCCATTTCGGTGACGGTGCGTCCCTGGTGCTTGAATTTCATCCCGACTTCGAGTTCGTCATAATATTTTCCAGTCATAGATTCTCCTTCGTCGAACGTCAAAGGTCAAAAGTTGCAGGTTGAAGGTCTGACATTTGACCTGCAACTTTCAACTTTCTACAACGATCAATAATTGCTCCCTCTCCACCGTTTGCCCAGCCTCCACTGATAGGGACGATACAACGCCATCCATCGGCGCCTGGATCTTCATCTCCATCTTCATCGCTTCGAGAACGATCAATGTTTGCCCCTTCGTGACCTCATCCCCCTCGCTGACGTTCACCGCGCGTATCTGTCCGGGCATCGGGGCGGTCAGTTCGCCGGCGGCGTGGTGGTGTCCATCTGCGCTTTTGCGGGAACCAGATTGTTTTGTGAGCTGATACGTCCGCCCGTTGACCGTCACCCAGCGTTTGGCATTGTCTGAGGAGATGTAGGCAGTGACGCGCTCGCCGTCGATGAGTAAATCCAATTTGCCATCTTCAACGTGGAGGATTTCAACATCAACGGATTTATCTCCCGTCTCAGCGCGATAGGATTTTCCCGACGGGGTCAGTTCAAGTGTAACGTTATCGAAGGTCAGTTTCATAATTGAGGCAGCGCTAACTGCGTAATCCCTTCCAGACCTCCAGCTTGGATTTTATGCGTTTGATCACACCATCGGTGAAATTGGTGGTGGACATTCTGCCGCCCAGATCGGTGGTGGTTTTGCCGGCCTGAATCGATTC
>DATHRQ010000020.1:0-3649 GCA_035465095.1 Anaerolineales bacterium
GATGATGGATCAATATTCACGCATCGTTGGCCGCTACACGCCGGGCGTTTTCACCGGCAAACCCATTGGCGGAGGCGGCTCAGAGGGACGCACCGAGGCAACCGGTTACGGTGTGATCTATACCGTGCGTGAAGCGATGAAGCACCTGAAGATGGATTCGACCAAAGCTGTTGCAGCCATCGAAGGATTTGGGAACGTGGCGCAATATGCCGCCATCGGTTTCATCGAACAATTGGGCGGCAAGGTCGCCTGTGTCTCCTGCTGGGACCGCGAGGATAAGATGGCCTATACCTACAGCCATAAGGACGGTGTTGACCCGCGCTTCCTGCTCACGATCGTAGATAAATACGGCACGATCGATAAGGACGCCGCCACCAGGGCGGGTTACGTCATCGAAGACGGCGAAGCCTGGATCGAAAAGGAGGCCGACGTCCTCATTCCTGCCGCTATCGAGGGTCATGTCAATACCGATACCATTAAAAAAATGTCCGACCGGGTAAAGATCGTCGCAGAGGGGGCAAACGGCCCCGTCACGCCTGAAGCGGACGAATTCTTCAGGGACAACAATATCTTCGACATCCCTGATTTCCTGTGTAATGCCGGCGGCGTGACCACATCCTACTTTGAACAGACACAGAACGACGCCAACTACTATTGGGAATACGACGCTGTCTTGCGCCGCCTCGATATTAAGATGACGAATGCGTTCAATGCAGTTTTGGATATGAGTTTGAAAAAAGGCGTCTACATGCGCGATGCGGCCTACATGGTCGCGATCGAGCGTGTGGTCAAAGCCATGGAATTGCGCGGCTGGCTCAACGCTGGCTGGTAAAAGAAAGACAACTTAAAACGAAACAGGACGAGAGCACCTCTCGTCCTGTTTTTTATCCCTCCCGCGTTAAGCGGTGTACATATATTTCACACAACCCCCTGCGCGACCATCGCCTTGGCGACCTTGAGGAAACCGGCGATATTTGCACCGGCAACATAATCACCCGGGGAGCCATAGGCTTCTGCGGCTTCGAGACAATTTTTATGGATGTCCTTCATGATCCTGTGAAGCCGTTGTTCGACCTCATCCCGCGTCCAAGACAGGCGCAGGCTGTTCTGCGACATTTCCAGACCAGAGGTGGCCACACCGCCCGCATTCGCGGCTTTGGCCGGTGCGAACAACACATTTTCTTCCTGGTATTCCTCTATGGCATCCATCGTGGACGGCATGTTCGCGCCTTCAGAAACACAGTAACATCCCGCATGGATCAACGCGTGAGCGTTTTCCTTATCGATCTCGTTTTCATGTGCGGAGGGGAAAGCCAGGTCGACTTTAATATCCTGCTCACGAATCACATCCCACACGCTCTTATCTTCATAATAGGCAACGCCCTTATGCTGATCGGCATATTCCTTGATGCGTCCTCGGCGGTTGTTTTTCAAGTCAAGGATAAAGGCCAGTTTCTTGGCATCGATGCCGGCCTCATCCACAACGGTCCCGTTTGAATCGGAGAGCGTAATGACCCTGCCTCCCATCTGGATCAACTTCTCGACCGTATATTGCGCCACATTGCCCGAAGCGCTGACCGCCGCGACCTTCCCCTTTATTTCCTGCCCGCGCGTTGCCAGCATCTCGGCCGCGAAGAATACCGCGCCGTAGCCGGTGGCCTCCGGTCGGATCAAACTGCCGCCATATTCGATGCCCTTGCCGGTCAATACACCGGTATGTTCGTTCATGATCTTCTTGTAATAGCCAAACAGATAACCGATCTCGCGCGCACCAATGCCGATGTCGCCGGCCGGCACATCGGTATCAGGGCCGATGTGCCGGAATAATTCGCGCATGAACGCCTGGCAGAAACGCATCACTTCTGAATCCGATTTACCCTTGGGATTGAAATCCGAGCCGCCCTTTCCGCCGCCCATGGGCAGTGTGGTCAATGAATTCTTGAAGATCTGCTCGAAGCCCAGGAATTTGATCACGCCCAAGTCCACGGTGGGATGAAAACGCAGACCGCCCTTATACGGACCGATCGCGCCATTGAACTGAACGCGATATCCGCGATTGACCTGTACCTCGCCCTGGTCGTCGACCCAGGGCACGCGGAAAGTAACCGCACGGTCGGGGATGACAATTCTTTCATAGATCTTGTACTTTACAAATTCGGGGTGTTTTTCCACAGTCGGTTCGAGCGACTCCATCACCTCCCTGACGGCCTGATGAAATTCAGGCTGAGCTGCATCCTTCTCCTGCACCATTGCGATGATATCTTTGGTCACGGACATAATTAATTAATCTCCTTTGGCTTTTGGATTCGTCTGACAGATGTAAAAAATATAACACCGTTTTTATCGGAAAGAGACGCGCGCATCTTTCCTGACCGATACCTGATCCTGCTGCAATAACGATGCCTCGTCTCAAACCTTTTTCTCTCGGCCTGAAAGTGCCAGTGCGATGCCTCCCAGTATCAATATGCCTGCGATCAACAGGCGCATGGATACCTGTTCCGCAAGGAAGATCACCCCGCTCCAGGCCGCGATGACTGGCACGGAAAGCTGGACGGTTGCTGCGCGCGTGGTGGTCAGTCCGCGCAGGGCCCTGTACCAGACCGCATATCCCACTCCTGAAGCCAGGGCGCCAGATAGGATGGCATACATAACTCCGCTTGAGGAGATGTGTATGGTCTTTAACGAGAACAATAAAATAACCAGGATCATCGGAACTGAGTACACAAAATTCCCTGCCGTATCTCCCAGCGGATTCTGTGAACCGCGTCCGCGCAAAGTATAGAACCCCCATGCGACGCCGGCGACGGTCATCAGCGCCGAGCCAAGCGGCGAAGGGGCCGTCAGCCCGGGGAACATGAGATAAACCAAACCGCCCAATGCTAGGATAAGCCCGATCCACTCCAAGGGATTCGGACGTTCCCCGCTTTGCAAGGCGGCAACGATCATCGTAACCTGTACACTGGCGAACAGGATCAATGCGCCTGTGCCGGTGCTGAGGCTGAGATAGGCAAATGAGAAGGTGATAGCGTATAAAAACAAAAACGCGGCAGAGAGCCAACTGCCGCGTACTCCAGTTTTAGTACTTTTTCTTTGCGCGCTGGCAATGATTAACAACATAACCGCGCCTGATATCAATCTTATTGTCGTATAGCTGATTGCGTCAATCGTATCCTGCCCCAGGGCGAGCCTGTTCAACAGTGAGTTGGATGCGAAGGCGATCATCGCAAGTCCTGTAAGGAAGGTAGTTTGTAGTTTCATCTATTGTGGTTGTAGGTCATGTTTATAACGTGACGGATATATCGGCGCATTCACGCTCAAAGCGGGACCTACGTCTCACTTGTGCGCCTCGAGACAGGTCACTCCCTGCGCACCAACCACCGCGTCATGGACAACACCTGCCGGCAGGTCGAGTCGGTCGCCAGCTTTCATGCTGAGTTTCTGACCAAGTTCGGGCAGACCGAACGTGATCGAGCCGCGTACAACGTAGATCACTTTATCGTAGGAATGTGAATGGGCGGAATATACGTCATGCGGGCCGTTCGACCACGGATAGGGACTGAGCCCTTCGTCTGCGCAGAGTTCTCTCAGTATGGATTCGGTTGGGGGTGTTGAATCAGGCCAGGGGGTGACTTGAGGCTTTTTCATTGTC
>DATHRQ010000021.1:0-6598 GCA_035465095.1 Anaerolineales bacterium
TAGGAGGTTGCCAACTGTATCCGGTAGGGTCAATTCGGTTTACAGGGTCGCCTTCAACATACATCCATTTATTGAGTGATAGAGGGCGAAATTCATTTCCCTTCCACA
Organism: Anaerolineales bacterium; assembly: GCA_035465095.1. GTDB lineage: Bacteria > Chloroflexota > Anaerolineae > Anaerolineales > Villigracilaceae > Defluviilinea. The sequence continues at coordinate 109 of DATHRQ010000021.1, forward strand.
AATCTCTCGTAAGGAATCTCCCCATATTAGGTGAATAATGTCTCGCCCTTAAATATACCAACTCATTGTAATCCCCAAAATATTCATATTACAGCAAATTTTTATTTCTCCGCCTCGTACAGATACCCCGTCCCGCGCACACTGACGATACTGTCTGCCAGCAATGGGAAAGGCTCCAGTTTATGCCGCAGGCGGCTTACCAGCGGACGCAATATCTCCGGAGCCTCGCGCTGGGAGGTGTCGTATCCCTGTACGAGCAGGACCAGTTCGCGGTGCGTAAAGACGCGTCCCGGGTTTTCGATCAGCACCCGCAGCAGGCGTCCCTCGGCAGGCGTCAGGTGCACATCCTGATCCTTCTTCTGGATCTGGCGGCGCGAGAGATCGATATGTGTCCCATCCTTCATGGAAATTTCAAGTTCGGCTTCATCCACATGCGCAGCCACCCCGCCGCGCGCCTTCAGGCGCGCCTCGCGGCGCGCCAGTCCTTTTTTGACGGTGTTGACAACCTGGGAAGGCGGCGCGGGTTTGAGCAGGTAATCATGCACGCGCAGGCGCAGTGCCTGAATGGCGGTTTCCGTTGTACCGAAAGCGGTCAACAGGATCACCTCGGTCTCCGGCGAGACAGAGTTGACCACCTGCACCACCTCCAACCCATCCATACCCGGCATACGCAGGTCCACGATCATCAGGTCAACCGGGTGTGTGCGTACATATTCCACCGCCGCCTGTCCGTTCGGCACCGCGTTCACGGAATATCCTTCCAACCGCAGGATCTCTGAAAGAGATTGACGTGCAACAGGTTCATCATCAACGACCAATAAGTTCGATTTCATTGTGTATCTCCCATGGGTAAGAATAATCGGAAACAGGCACCCACACCTCTGCCTTTCACAAGGTCGAGCGTGCCGCCGTGCGCGGTGACAATATTGTAACTCACAGTCAACCCCAAACCTGTGCCGCCGTCCTTCGTACTGTAGAATGGCTCAAAAATATTGTTCCGCAGGTCATCAGAAACGCCGGGGCCGGAGTCCTCGAACTGGATCTCGATGCCGTTCTCCACGTTCTTCGCACGGATCGAAAGGACGCCGCCGCCGGGCATCACATCGAACGCATTCAGGATCAGATTGAAGAATATCTGCTGGATCTGACTGTTAACGGCATGGATCGGTTTCAGCGATTCAGGGAATTCTGTTTCGATCTCGATCTCCCGCTGGTTCAATTGCTGCGTCGTCAGATTGATGACGTGGTTCAACAATTCAAGCGCATCCACAGGCTCCTGTTTCGTCGAACCGGGGCGGTAGTAATCGAGCATTCTCTGCATCGTCTTCATCAGGCGGTCCATTTCGGCGCGCGCCAGCTCGAAATATTCGCTCCGTTTTTCAGGCGGCATATCCTCCCGCCCGGCCAGGTGCAAACAGTTCTGCACGGATTGCAAAGGGTTATTGACCTCATGCGCGATCGAGGCCGTCAGTCTGCCGGCCGCCGCCATCTTCTCCGACCTTAACAACGCCTGCTGCGAAGCCTCCACCTTGCGGACGTAGGCACGCAGGTCGGCATACAAGCGTGCGTTCTCCAGCGCCACCAGCGCCTGATTGGCAAGGATGTGGAACAGCTCAAGGTCTGCCCCGCGGAAAGGCGCCACACCGGCATCCCGCGCCGCAAACAGGATGACGCGCATGTCTGAGCGGGAAATAGGGATCAGGATCGCCGCACCCAGTTCGAGCGAGGCCAGAAGCGCCTGCGCCTCCTCCTCCCCCGGGCCTGTTGCATTGACAACGATCGGGTTCCCGTCTGCATCCACCTGGGTTAGGAGATGCCGCGCAAATCCGTCGGTTTCCACAGGAAAAATATTTCCGCGTTTTGCAACCGCTGTATATTCCCCGTTTTCGAGCTGATAATGGGCGGCATTCGTGCACTGCAATTGCTCGCAGATCGTATTCACGATCAGGTCGTGCAATTTATTCGTATCGGTTTCGGAAAAAAGCTTCTCGGTCGCGTCGAACAATGGACGCAGCGCCTGGGCCCGCGCCGTCTCACGCTTGCGGCGGTTATCGGCCAGCGCCTGCTCAACCGACGAAACAAGTTCACCGCTTTTTTCGAAAGGCTTGAGCAGCAAACCGTCCACACCCTGCCGCAGCGCGCGGATGGCTGTTTCGACTGTGCCGAAGCCGGTCATCACCAATACGGCAATATCGGGCTGCGCGCGTTTGGCACGCGAGATGACGTCGAAACCGTCCACCTCAGGCATGCGGATATCGACCAGCAGCAGGTCGACCCGGTTCTGCCCCAGATATTCGATCGCCCTGCCCGGGTTGGTCTCAGAGGTCACATCGTACCCTGCCCGTTCCAGCACGCGGACACAGAGTAGGGCAATGCCCGGTTCATCGTCTACAACGAGAATGGTTCCTAATTCCATTTGATCAATCCTGCCTGTTCGGAAGCCAGACCTTGAATGTGGAGCCTTTGCCGGGCTCACTGCTTAATTCGATCTCGCCTCCATGTTCTGAAACAATGCCATATGTGACGGACAACCCCAACCCGGTACCGCCATGGTCGGCTTTGGTGGTGAAGAACGGCTCAAAGATGCGCGTTTGATCCTCAGGCAGGATACCCACACCCGTATCCTGCACAGAAACCATAACGCCTGACCTGCCCACCCTTTGTGCAACCCTGGTTACGATCTGCATTTGCCCGCCTTCCGGCATGGCCTGCAGTGCGTTATGCACAAGATTAATCAAAACCTGTTTCATTTGATTTTCGTCCATCAACACCCAGGGCAAATCCTCCTGCATATCCAAATTTAATTCTACACCGTTTGTATGGATCAGGTGACGGCTTAGCGTGATCACATCCTCAACAACCTTGTTGAGCGACGCGCTGGCATGCGCGCTTTCACTCTGGCGTGCAAAATCCAGCAGCCTGCGGACAACGTCCCTCGCCCGGCGCGCCTCGCGGACAACCAGATCCATGTCTGGGCGGGATTTTGAATCTTCCGGCAGATCCTCCATAATCAGTTCGGCAAAGCCGGTCACCGACGTGAGCGGGTTATTCAACTCGTGTGCAATGCCGGCCGCCATCTCACCCACCGCTGCCAGTTTCGCGGCCTGCACAAGACGGTTCTCGGCAAGTCGTTGGGCTTCCATGCGTGCATTTAATTCCATCTCCGTTTCCCGCAGTTGATAGTTTGTCTCCTGCAATCTACGATACTGGTCGGCGCTGGTAATGACCGTGGCAAGAATCCCCGCCAGTGATTCAAGTGCGATGAAGTCGTTTTGCGTGAACGCATTGCGGGAACTGGACTCCACATCGATGATACCCAGCACCTTCCTCCCATCGCGGATCGCAACACACAGTTCCGAGCCCGCCTGCCAGCCGCGGATGGGAGAATAACGCTCGTCCTGCAGCACATCGTTCACCATTTCACCCTGCCCGGTTTCGAACACGTAGCCTGTGATCCCGCCGCTCAACGGGTATTCGACAGATTTCATTGCGCGTTTGACCACATTCTGACTCGCTCCGCCGAAGCCTCCGATTGTCAGTTTGTTGTTTTCATCTGCGATAAACACAGCCGCAAATTCAAAGGCAAAGTAACGTGCCAATAGGTTGGCTGTCAGTTCTGCCACTTCATGAGAGTCGGTAAGCCCGACCACCTGCTGAACGACCTCGTGGATCACTCCCAGGTTCCGCGCGCGGCCCTCCGCTTCCTCGCGCAGGTTGGTGTAATCCGTCAGGCCTGCCAGGTGACTTGCGATCACAACGATCAGGCTTTCATCGTAGGAATTGAATGCGTTTACCTGTTTGCTTTCAATGCTTAACATGCCTGTCGAACGTCCGCGAAAACGAAGCGGCACATACACTGCGGAAACAGCACCCTTGTACAGCGGCAATGCGTGCTTATCGACCACTTCATCCAACCGCACCTTTGAGTCGCTGTCCAGCAATTTGGAGATCGGATGACCCTCGGCGCTCCGCTGCATGGACACCAGAATTCCCTCATCCATGCGATATTCCTGCAGGACATGATCGTTGGATGAAAGAAGGTCTAGGACGATCATCTCCGTCCCGAAGGCGCGTGACAACAAGGCAAACATGCGCCGTGCGATCTGGTCAAGGCTGCGCCCGGTCGAAACGGTCAATGCAAAATCGTTCAGCATTGCCAAACGCCGCAGATGACCGGCCATTTCGGCGAACGTGATCAACGTCTCCATCGCAGGAGCGATCTGGGTGGCGAGATCGACCAAACGGTTCCATTCCTCGCCCTTGAACGCGGCTGCCCGCCACAGGCCCACCGCGCCGATCAACCGCTGACCGATGATCAGCGGGATGCACACCCAGGCCCTGGTCGTGGACTTCAAACCCTTATGCGGAATCTCCTTCCATAATTCTTCTCCACGGCTGACAACAATGGGCGTTAAGTTGCGGTTCATCCGTCGCAGCAGTGTATGCGCATCAATGGACAGGATAAGGTTGATTAAAGACGGAGCGCTCGACTGGGCGCGGATTTCAAGCGAGTCGCCACGTCGGACGGCGAGCCAGCCTCCCTGTACGGAAACGAGGCGGATGAAGGCTGTCAGGGCCCGATCGGCCGCACGGGGCAGATCATAGGGGCTTTCAGAGTCCAGATCGGGGATCAACAGCGACACCGCAACAGAGGAAGCCAGCGAAGAGTCTGACACATTAGAATCGGGTCGCATGCCGGAGACAGTCAGCTTCCAGATCCTGCTGGCGATCATGTCCAATTCTTCGGCGCCGACAAGTACTGTGTGGAAGTTGCTGGATATCGGAAAAGCATACAACCTTTCGACCTTCAGATTGCTGGATCCTGGCAGGGACACGGAACGGCTCTGTCCCCCGCTTGTCGCGCCGGACAACCACCTGTCCACTTCTGAGTTTGACAGGAATTTCACGAGGCCCAGTTGAAGTTTCTTTCCCAACCGATAATGGGCTGCCACGCGCCATTTGCCCGCCTCGCGTTCAACCAACACGGCCCATACGGCATTCGTCAGTTGGCTGGCTTCCTTGAGTTGATATTCGATCGTGGTCGTGTTCGCCATTTTCAATAATTATACAGCAGGGAAATCAGCAGCGGCAAAATGGTAAAATCAACCCATGACCGACCTTATCATCATTGGCGGCGGACTTGCCGGGAGCGAAGCTGCCTGGCAGGCTGCCCAACACGGACTTAAAGTTAAACTCTATGAAATGCGCCCCGTTCTTCAGACGGGTGCGCATCAGACTCACGACCTGGCTGAACTCGTCTGCTCGAACTCTCTTGGCTCGAATTTGCCAGACCGCGCCTCGGGCTTGCTCAAGGACGAAATGAGATTGCTGGGTTCGATGCTTTTGGAATGTGCGGAAGAAACCGCCCTGCCCGCGGGCGGCGCGCTGGCCGTGGATCGCGAACTATTTGCTCGAAAAGTAACCGGGCGCATCGAGAGCCATCCCAATATCGAGATCGTGCGTGAAGAGATCAGGGAGATTCCCGACTCTCTCACCATCGTCGCCAGCGGACCGCTGACATCCAACGCCCTGTCACAGGCCATTGCAGCCTTGAGCAACGAAGAACATCTATTTTTCTTCGATGCCATTGCGCCCGTCATCCACGCGGAATCGATCAATTTGGATATCGCCTTCCGCGCTTCACGGTATGGCAAGAACAGTGACGGTACATCCCCCTCCCAGCAGGAGGGAGATTACATCAACTGTCCCTTCACGAAGGAGGAGTATTATGCCTTTGTCGATGCCCTCCTGCAGGCCGAACGGATAGAACTGCGCTCCTTCGAGGAGGCCATCAAGACCGGCGTCAAGGCGGGTCATTTTTTCGAGGGCTGCCTGCCCATCGAGATCATCGCCGAGCGCGGCCTCGACTCGCTCGCTTTTGGCCCCATGCGCCCGGTCGGGCTGAGAGACACGCGAACAGGCAACCGCCCACACGCGGTCGTGCAGTTGCGACAGGACAACCTCGCAGGCAGTTTATATAACCTGGTCGGCTTCCAGACCAATCTCAAGTTTCACGAGCAGCGCCGTGTCCTGCGCATGATCCCTGGCCTGGAAAAGGCTGAGTTCCTGCGCTACGGTCAGATGCATCGCAACACATTTATCGCCTCGCCGAAACTTCTGCTCCCCACACTGCAGTCGAATCAGCGCGATGATCTTTTATTCGCCGGGCAGATCACGGGCGTGGAAGGCTATATGGGTAACATCGCCACCGGCCTGTTGGCGGGAGTCAACGCGGCACGCCTGCACATGGGTCAAAAACCGATCACTCTCCCGCAGACGACAATGCTTGGCGCGCTGTGCCATTACGTCACACACGCCGATCTCAAGGATTTTCAGCCCATGAAGGCCAACTTCGGAATCCTCCCCTCGCTTGGTGTGAAGATCAACAAACGCGAACGCGGCAAGGCATACGCACAACGCGCCTTGGACGACCTAAACCTTGCCTGGAACGAAATAACAGAAGGAAACAAAGTCGAAGCGTGAAAAATAG
>DATHRQ010000022.1:0-7205 GCA_035465095.1 Anaerolineales bacterium
TCGCCGGGGACGCCTGCGAGGAGTTTGCAGAGGAAGAACTGGTAATGAACGTCTCGGACGAGTGGGCACGCAGATGGTTCAAAACCGGCTCCGGCCGCGACTGGCTCGAATCAAAAGATCTGCCGCGCAACCCCTTCTTCAAGCCCGAGCGCGAGTGCCGTTCCAGCGACCCGCGCCCGATCATCGAATTTACCAACCTTAAGGAGGTCGATACGATCACAAGTTCGCCGCTCGAAATCAAGGGCATCATCGACGTCACCAGCGGCAATTTTACCGGCTGGCGGCTCGAGTATGGCAGAGGCAACGATCCGTCCGAATGGACGGTACTTGCAGGGGGACGCAACAAATTTGAGAACCCCGATACGATCTATACGTGGGATCTGGAGGACGTTGACGGAAACAATATCACCCTGCGCATCTACCTCATGAACGGTGATGATTTCTACGCCGAAAAACGCGTCCTTCTGACCTTCAACCTGCCCACGCCAACCCCCACACTGACCTTCACCCCAACGCTGACATCCTTCCCGCCGACCGATGTGCCGGCCACGAACACCTCCGTTCCCACCATCCCGACGAACACGCCTGTTCCCGCCACTCCGACCAGCACCTCGCCCGGGCCAACGGCCACTCCCACGCCGTCGCCGACCGTTACCCCAACGCCGACATCGCCATAAGTTATGAACGGACAGACCCGCTCCAACATCAAACCCGGCCAAACCGTCCTCATTGTCTTGAAAAAGGACCAACGCACAGGCAAATTGACCAGAGGCGTTGTGAAGGACATCCTCACCAAATCTCCGAACCACCCGCACGGCATCAAGGTTCGTTTGCAGGACGGGCAGGTGGGGCGTGTCAAAGAGATTGTCCAGGAATGAAAAATTCCGCAGGGAAATTTTTCGCCTGGTCTTTGGCGCTTCTGCTGGTTTTGGCATGTATCCCCTCTGCAGTCACACCCGTCCCGCCGCTCGACTCGAACGCCATCAACACAATGATCGTGCAGACATCCAACGCGGCCTTGACCCATACGCTGGAGGCGGTACCGCCTGCCTCCACCTTGGCGCCGACACTCAGAAGCACGTTCACCCCTGAACCCACCTTCACGAACGTCCCTGCCATTGTCTTTCCAACAACCACGCCTATTTTTAGGCTTCAGTATTTTCGGGTCAAACATGACAATCAACTTGCGATCTATGAGTATAAATCGCGAACGGGCGCTAAAGATTGGGATGGGTTCGATGAATTTACACCCGAAGTCGTACCCATGTTTGTCGGGCCGAGGACAGGCGTTGGAACACATAGAACCAAAGTGGATGGAAACTGGGAAATCTACATCGATGCCTTGAACAACAATGATAGGAATAAACTGCGATACCTCAAGAAAGACAATTCAGGGCTTTTCAACTCCTCAGGTTTCCCCATGCTGGAAAGCCTGACCATGGGAGGCAACGTCATAACCATCGCTGAACTACAGGGCGGTTTTGGCAGGGTCAACACCATTAACTACGAAAACCCCGGCGTTCTCAGGGATGTTAACTATATAACCAGACCCGACCTTGTCCACAAATTCGTTGTGGTCGCCTGGAAAAATGACACAAAAACAACCTATTGGGTCAACCCGCCTCAGGGAGAGACATACTGGCCTCTCGTTTCCAGCCGCGATATCTGGATATCGCTGGATAGGGTCGAACCCTTCCCCACCCTGCCGCGGGTTGTAACAGCCAACACAATCCAACCGATCAGAAGATCCCCATCCAGGGATGGCGAAGAGACCGGGCTTGAACTGTTGGAAGGAGAATTTATCCGCATCGTTGATTATTATCCGTCCGGGCCTGATGTGTGGGGTCGCACATCCAGCGGGAGGTGGATCGCCCTGCTGTTGAACAGAGCATTCTTAACAGACTGGGAAATGGATACCGTCCCGCCGCCATAGAGAGCCTCAAATTTGAGCCACTTGTCACTTCGAGCGGCACCGCGAGAAGTCTTTATTAAAGTAAAAACAAAAAGAGCCTTCCAGAATTCTGGAAGGCTCCTACTATTAATCCGATTTATTCTTCTACCGACTCTGACGTGGGAGTTGAAATCGATTCTTTCCTCGACTGCTCGGATTTCAAGAGACGAATACCGTTTGCGACCTGATTTGTGATCCGCTCAAGCTCCGCCTCCAAATGCAGGAGGCTGTTCATCGCATAATCGTCTGCATCTGCGCGGATGTTTTCCGCCTCCAAACGCGACTGGGCAATGATCTGATCTGCGCGGCGCTGTGCATCCTGTGCGACCGTATCCTTGGTTACTAGTTGATCTGATTTCTGGCGGGCAAGTTCGAGGGTGCGATTAGCTTCTTCCTGCGCCTGAGCAAGCACACGATCGCGTTGACCGAGCAGTTGCTGCGCCTTCTTTACCTCCTCGGGGATGGCGATCCGCATCTGATCGATAATATCCAGCATACGGTCTTCATCCACCATCACGTTGCGGGTAAGCGGAACGGCCTTGCTCTCATTGAAGAGTTCTTCGAGGCGATCAATAAGTTGTAGAATGTCCATAGGATAATCCTCTTATGAGATCAATTAAATCAATTCTAGCACAAATTAATCACGCAGCGAGTTGGGAAAGGACTGATCATCATCCATTTCAGCCACTTTCTCCTTGAATGCCTTCTCGACATGCGGAGGCACCATGCTGGAGACATCGCCATGCAGCATCGCGATCTCCTTGACCGTTGTGGATGAAAGGAAGGTATGCTCTTCGGCCGTGATCAACGCCACCACTTCGATCTCTTCTGCGAGACGGTGGTTGGCAAGCGCCATACGAAACTCGAATTCAAAATCGGAGAATACACGCAGCCCTCTCACGATAACCTGCGCATCGATCTGACGCGCGAATTCAACCGTCAGGCTGCTGTAGCCCGTTACTTCGATCTTCTCATTATCCTTGAACGCCTCGCTGACGAGTGCCATGCGTTCCTCTGGTGAAAACATCAAAGACTTCAACGGCTTGTCGTAGACAGCCATCACCACTTCGTCGAATAACCGCGCGGCGCGGGTTGCGATATCGATATGGCCGTAATGGATGGGGTCGAATGTACCTGGGAATAATGCGCGTACCATAATTCGTCTTCTGGTCTCCTCGTCTCCTAATCTACTTGCCGCGTATTGACTATCAGACTACGCAACTAGAAGACTAGTGAACTAATTAACTCACATCCCCTTTGCTGTCACCCCAGAATCGACCGAGGGTTTCGGCAAGCAAAGCGTGATCGGGCTGGGCCAGATCGGGGTCTTTGTCGAACACATTTTGGGCCTGTGCGCGCGCTTTTTCGATCAGCTTGACGTCGGTGATGCTGGCCATACGCAGGTTGGAAGCGTACCCTGATTGGCGCGTGCCCAGAAATTCACCAGGGCCGCGAATCTCCAAATCTTTTTCTGCCAGAAAAAAGCCGTCCGTTGATTCGACCATGGCCTGCAGGCGCTCGTTTTCAGCCTTATCTTCATGGGTAGGCACAAGCAGACAATAGGACTGGTCCGAACCGCGCCCGACACGCCCGCGTAACTGATGTAATTGTGCGAGACCAAATCGATCTGCGCCTTCGATAAGCATGGCGGTGGCGTTTGGAACATCCACGCCGACTTCGACGACAGTGGTTGAAACAAGGATGTCATATTCCTTGTCGCGAAACTTGAGCATGGTCTCGTCTTTCTCGGCGGGACGCATCCTGCCGTGTAACAAACCGAGCCTTCGATTTGGGAAGACTTCCTTTGAGAGGGTCTCATAGTCATCGACAGCAGCGCGGGCGTCGATCTTTTCGCTCTCTTCGATCAGCGGATAGATGATGAAGGCCTGTTTGCCGTCATCCAACTGCCCGCGCAGGAGGGTGAAGGCGCGTTCGCGTTCCTGCGGACGCAACACAAATGTATTGACAGGCTGTCGCCCGGCGGGCATTTCGTCCATGATGGAAAGGTCGAGGTCGCCGTACAGGGTGAGGGCCAGCGAACGCGGTATGGGAGTGGCAGTCATTACCAATAGATGCGGGTTCGTGCCTTTGCTTCTTAACTCGGCGCGCTGCTCGACACCGAAGCGATGCTGCTCGTCAATGACGGCGAATTGCAAGTCGGCAAACTGGATCGGCCCCTCAATGACCGCGTGCGTACCGATCACGATCTTGATCGAGTTGTCTGCAAGTCCGCTGCGTATCTCTTCCTTCCCTGCTTCGGGCGTATCGCCGACAAGTAACCGAATCTCTCCAGGCTTGAGAACATCCCTGAGGATATTTGTGAAACTTCGATAATGCTGCTCCGCCAAAATGGACGTAGGCGCCATGATCGCGGCTTGAGCCCCATTGGATGTGATCATCGCGGCAGCCAGGGCGGCCACGACGGTTTTGCCTGAACCTACATCGCCCTGCAGGAGTCGGTTCATGGGCACCCCTGAGTCGAGGTCTGCCCGAATGTCGTCCACGGCGTTTTGCTGGGCGGAGGTCAGCGTGAAGGGCAGGCCCGTTAAGCGCGAATCAAGCCACTCGTCCGAGACGGGGAAACGCCGCGCTTCCACAGATTTCCAGTCCCGTTTCTGCTGTAGCACGCCCATTTGCAGGTAAAAGATCTCGTCGAAGGCTAGGCGCTTACGCGCGGCTTCGAGTTTATCCTGTGATTCGGGGAAGTGGATCTGTAACAACGCCTCGCCAAGCGGCATGACCTCTGCGGATTTACGCACGGACTCGGGCAGTGCATCCACAACGGCAGGCGCCCAATAGGTGATGACCTGGTTCATCTGGTTGCGGAGCCATTTTTGGGCGATGCGTTCGGTCAGCGAATAGATGGGCACGATACGGTTTGTGTGCAGGCTGTCCACTTCGATGGGTTCCCAATCGGGGCTGTTCATCACCAGACGCCCAAGATATTGATCGACCTTGCCCGAAACGGAAATGGCATCGCCCTTTTTGAAACGGTTCGCAAGCCAGGGCTGGTTGAAGAAGCTCAAGCGCAACCCGCCCGTGCCGTCGTTGATGATGACCTCGACGATGGAGGCCTTGCCGCCGCGTATGGGGCGCGAGTGAACGCTGTCAATTGTCCCGATGACGGTGACCTGCTCACCGTAAAACAGTTCCTTGATGGGTTTGAGCTGCGAGTAATCATCGTAACGGCGCGGAAAGTAATAGAGCATATCGCCAAGCGTATGCAGGCCGAGTTTGGCCAGTGACTGGGCGTTCTTTGGCCCCACGCCCTGCAGAACGGTCAGTTTTGCATCCAGCGCAGCTGGTGTGGCAGATGTCTTTGCGCCTGCCACTGTTTCAGAGCGCGGCTGTACGGGCGGACGTTGCTTTTGTTCTTTGGATGATTGTTCTGGTTTACTATGCTGCTCCTGTTTCGGCGCAGGTTCTGATTTTGTTCGGGTTTGTTGCTGACGCTGCCTTGGTTGTGTTTTCTGCTGTGTATCAGGATATGAATCCCCGATGCGTTTCCACAACCCCTTCAGCGCGTCGGCCCTTGACTGGGGGCTGAGTCCGTCATAGGAGCGTAATCTCTGCACGACGGCCTGAATGATGTCTTCTTCGATCCCGTCGGCACGGGCTTCGCCTTCCCAGTAATCGAGCATTTTTGCAAGTCCGCCGATGATGGCGGTATTTTCATATCCGTTCCCGTGTTCGAGACGGAAGAATTTACGTAGTTTTTCCAATGATGGCTGCATGAGGAGTATTTTATCATGGGGAGAGGATATGGAACTCGGAGTTCTTGAAGACCTACGAGCTCCAAAACAACCAAATCTGTCCTGCCGCGTATATACTTGTAGGATGAAACTCCATTTCTTTTTTGCGTTGATTGACCTGCTAATTATTCTGGCTTACCCGATTATCTTTGTTGTATTAAAAGTGCGAAAATATTTCCGCTTATAATAGCCTCAACTTAAACTTATGCTGCAGAGGAGGCTGTTATGCCGTCAATGAACGATGTTCTGGGGGTCATTATGGGAGGAGGTCGGGGCTCACGCTTGCATCCGTTGACTCAGTTGCGTTCAAAGCCTGCCGTGCCGATCGCGGGGAAGTACCGGTTGATCGACATTCCCATCAGCAACTGCATCAATTCGGGGATCTTCCGCGTTGCGATTCTGACTCAATTCAATTCTGTTTCACTGCATAGACACATCACCCAGGCTTATAATTTCGACGTGTTCCATACGGGCTGGGTCCAAATATGGGCAGCAGAACAGACTCCGCACAGCACAGACTGGTATCAGGGTACGGCGGATGCCGTCCGCCAGCAGTTGTTCGAGATCCAGGCGACAGGCGCAGAGTATGTCATGATCCTCGCGGGTGACCATCTCTACCGCATGGACTACCGGGAGATGGCAAAATACCATTGGAAGAAAAAGGCCGATATAACAGTGGCAGTTCAACCCGTCGCGCGAAGCGAAGCGTTCCGTTTTGGGTTGCTAAAGGTCGAGGGCGACGGGCACATTACCTCGTTCATTGAAAAGCCGAAGGACCCGGCCGCTCAGGATAAATTTGTAAGCCGTGACGATCCCGAACGTCCGTTTTTGGGCTCGATGGGTATATACATGTTCAAGACAAAAGTATTGAACGATCTGTTGAACTACCACTTGCGCAGCGACGATTTCGGCGGTGACATTATCCCCCAGGCGATCCAGTCGCACGAGGTGTATGGATATGATTATGATGGGTATTGGGAGGATATTGGGACGATACGGTCGTTCTATGAAACAAATTTGAAGCTGACAAATTCGAATTCGCCGTTCAATTTTTACGATGCCAAAGCGCCGATCTATACACACGCCCGTTTCCTGCCCGGCTCCATCGTGGAAGACAGTGAATTAAGGGATGTATTGCTTGCGGAGGGATGCCGTATTCAAAAGGCAAAAATATCACATTCCATTATCGGGATTCGAAGTCAGGTGGCAGAGGAAACAGTGATCAAGAACAGCATTGTGATGGGCGCAGATTATTATGACACAAAGAAACAGCGTGGAAACCTGCCGATCGGAATCGGCAGGAATTGTCATATCGAATCGGCCATTCTCGATAAGAATGCGCGCATCGGTAATAACGTGACCATTCTGCCGTTCCCGCGCGAGCACGAGGATGTCGACCACGATCTATATTATGTACGTGATGGCATTGTGGTCATTGCCAAGGATACCGAGATCCCTGCCGGGACGAGGATTTCACCAGAATAGCACTTCGAGTACGATAT
>DATHRQ010000023.1:0-2581 GCA_035465095.1 Anaerolineales bacterium
AATTGGGAGACGTATAGCCGCGCTCGACCTTCCCACCGTCATTGTCATGGAGGGTGGGTATGCAAACGAAATGCTTGGCAAGAACGTTCTTGCCTTTCTTGGAGAATTGAAATGAAGATATATCGAACGCTTTTACTTGTAATAATTCTTTTATCCGCATGTGCGCCGTCGCCGCAACAGCAGGCAACGCTGACAACTGAAGCACTGACCTCCACAGCAGCATCCTGGACGAAAACACCAACCTCCACATATACATTTACACCGGCCGAAACACTGACGCCCACGCCCACTTTTACTCCCACGATCACACTGACGCCGTCGATTACGCCCACGCCCACCTACGCGTTTCCCTCGGCGACAGTCAATAAGCAGGCGCATTGCCGCTACGGGCCATCGGTCGCCTACCTGCACGCCGCGGATTTATACGCAGGAGATGTTGGTACGGTTCGAGGCAGGTTTATTTACAGCAACTGGCTGTACGTGAAGTTTGATAAGTTGAATTATTTCTGTTGGGTCGCCCCGTCGGTTGTGGATGTGGTCGGGGACGTGTCGCAGATCGCGTACAAGGAATTGAACCTGCAATCCATCGGCAGTAATATGTATGGCCCGCCGAGAGGCGTCAAGGCGGTGCGTGTCGGAAATGAAGTCCTTATCAGTTGGAACCAGGTCAAAATGATAGAGGATGATGACCGCGGTTACCTGCTGGAGTTGTTCGTCTGTCAGGGCGGAAATTATCTGTGGTGGACCGATTCCTATCCCGATCAATTCACTACCAGTTATGAAGTCAGGGATGAAGCGGGATGCTCCGTGCCTTCATCTGGCTTGCTTTACACGGTCGAAAAGCACGGATTTTCCGAACCGGTCACGATTCCCTGGCCAGCGCAATAAAATGCGGAGAATTTGATAACTTTTTGAGCGAATAAGCGCGTTTCAGTCAATCAAATATCTTAAACTTTATCTGCCGGACGATACCGCATCCCTTGGGTCGCAAAGAAGCAGGGAGTATTCTTTAACGATCAGTCGCTTATGTTATTTTCTGTTTCGCATTTGTTTTTTGGCGATCCGCTCGAGAATTTCGATCAGCGGCAGGAGGTCGTCCGGAAGGGAGGACTCGCCTGTTACGAGGCGATATTCTTCTTCATCGTCAACTTCTTCTTCCTCACATGCGATAACCGTTATGTCATAAACAAAGCCATCGGGCATGGACATGGGCATGTACTCTGCGGATTTTTCCGCCAACTCTTCAAAATCTGCCTGATCGAGCAACTCCAGGATCTCATTTTTTTGATCGTCGGGCAGGTCGTCCATTTCGATCTCGGCCGCGATGCGGATTCCGGCAAATCCGCCGGTACGTTCGAATTTGATCTTTTCGATGTGCATATTACCTCGCTATCTTGCGGGGGGCGGCTCCGATGAGGCGTAGGACGGATTCCAGACAGCCACCAGGTTCGGGTGAGGGAGGAGGCGCGGAGCCGTCCACAGTGAGGCCGACCTCTGCCCAGCCTTTTTCCACGGCCATTTGTTCAACACTCCCCACTCCGTAAAGTTCTCCTGCGGTGATGTATGTCAGGTTTGCGCAATCCTGAAACTTGGAGTTGGCACTGAGTTTGTCGCGAAGTGTGACGTACCAGATCTGGCCCGCTTTCTCCCACGCGAACCCGCCCAGTTCCATTGCCGTGATATAGAAGGCGCGATTTGGAATCCCGGAGTTGATGTGTACGCCGCCGTTATCGCTGATGGTAGTGACGTAATCGTTCATGTGCCCGGGTTGCGGGTCTTTTCCCAAAACGGGATCGTCGTAAGCGGTACCCGGCTCTTTCATCGAGCGGATGCCTATCCCGTTGACGTTTTCCGTGAGCAGTCCCGCGCCGATGATCCAGTCTGCCTGGTTGGCGGTTTGGTTGAGTTGGCGCTGCTTGACGAGTGAGCCGAACACATCCGACATGGATTCGTTCAAAGCGCCAGGCTGGAAGGAGTAAACCAGTTTAGCCTCGAACTGTGTCACGCCGTGCGTCAATTCATGGCCGATTATGTCGATTGCGATTGTGAATCGGTTGAAGAGTCGGTCCTCGACGGGCAGGTCTTCATCGCCGTCGCCATAGACCATTTGCTCGCCGTTCCAAAAGGCGTTGTCGTAGCCAGTTTTATAATGGACGGTTGAGTCGAGCCGCATGCCGCCTGCATCTATGGAGTCGCGGTCGTACACATCCTTGAAAAGGTCGTAGGTCGCACCGCTTCCGTCGTAGGCCTCGTCGACCGCCAGGTCTGATGTGGGACCATCGCCCTCATTTCGCGCAGGTGTGCCGGGCAGGGACGATCCGTTTTTTGCGTCATAAACGATACGCTCCTTTTCGCCGACTGCCGAAAAGCGTGAAACGGCGACCGTAAAGTCGGAAAGTGCACGCCGCAATCCGCGCATTTGCTCGGATGTTTTCAGGGTGGTCAGGGCAGTTTCTCTCTGGGATTTTGTGCCCCGCAGGATGATCTCTTCGAGCATGTATGGCGGAACGATACAATTGATCGGATGGTCGTGATTGTGCATGGCGGTGTCCTCTCTGTTTGGTGTATGTGGTTGATCCAT
>DATHRQ010000024.1:0-3812 GCA_035465095.1 Anaerolineales bacterium
GGCCACATTGTAGTTTCGGATGCCGGGCAATAACTCTGCCAGTTGTGTCAGTTCATGATAGTGGGTTGCGAACAGCGTCTTCGCCCGCAAATGCGGATGATTGTGAATATACTCAATGATGCCCCACGCAATGGACAGCCCGTCGTAGGTCGATGTGCCGCGTCCGATCTCGTCCAGAATCAAAAGTGAGCGAGACGTAGCGTGATGCAGGATGTTCGCAGCCTCGACCATCTCCACCATGAATGTCGATTGCCCGGCGTGAATTTCATCCTGTGCGCCGATGCGCGTGAAGATGCGGTCGACGAGCCCGATCTTCGCCGAGGCTGCAGGCACGAACGAACCGATCTGTGCCATCAGCGCGATCAGCGCAGCCTGCCGCAGGTATGTGGATTTACCCGACATATTCGGCCCTGTAATAATACGCACGATTTCGCCTTTTTCATAAACAACATCGTTGGGCACATAGCGGTCGTTTTTCAATAATTGTTCTACAACGGGATGTCTGCCATCATGGATTTCCATTTCGCTTCCTTCGCGGACCTCGGGCCTGCTGTATTCTCCCAGCGCCGCGATTTCAGCCAGAGCAGACAACACATCCAACTCCGCCAACGCCCTCGCCGTTTCCAACAACTTAAACGTGGACTTGGACAACTCCGCACAAACTTCCTTGAACACCCGCAGTTCGATCTCGCGGATACGCTCTTCCGCATTGAGAACCAGCGTTTCATACTCTTTCATCTCGGGGGTGATGAACCGCTCCGCATTGACCAGTGTCTGCTTGCGGATGTAATGTTCGGGAGCTTTATCTGCTGCACCGCGCGAGATCTCGATGTAGTACCCGAATACTTTGTTGTATCCAACCTTCAGCGTCTTGATGCCTGTTTTCTCCCGTTCGACCGCTTCGAGATTTGCGATCCAATCGCGGGCATGTTTGGATGAATCAACGACAGAATCCAATTCCTGGGAGTAACCAGCGCGGATGATGCCTGTGTTTTGCAGAGTTGCCGGCGGGTCATCTTCGATGGCTGCCTCCAATAGCGAAAGTTCCTCAGATGCAGCCGTTAGTTTTGGAAGAGATGGATTTTCCCCGGCCACCTCAATAATGACAGGAAGTTGAGAAAGCGTATCCCGCAGGGCGACAAGGTCGCGCGGCTGAGCCTGCCCAGCCATGACGCGGTTGACAAGCCGTTCCAGATCGGCGAGCGGCTTCAGCACATTTCGCATCTCTGCGCGCTTCATGCCATCGTCAAAGAAGTGCTGCACGCCGTCCTGCCTGTGTTGTATCTTGTCGACGCTGAGCAGCGGCTGGCTGACCCATTGGTGTATCATCCGTTTGCCCATCGGCGTGACAGTGTGATCGAGCGTGCCGAGCAGCGATCCTTTACGTTCGCCGCGCAGAGTTTCGTCAAGTTCAAGGTTGCGGCGGGTGGCTGTGTCCAGCGTCATGAATTCGTTTATGCTGTACGAACGCAGACTTGTGAGCAGGGTCAATGAGTCGGGCTGGGTTTCCTTCAGGTATTGCAATATCGCACCTGCCGAACGGGTCGCAAGACCATGACCCTTAAGGCCAAACCCTTCGAGCGTGGATGCGTTGAAATGAGCAAGCAGGACTTCTTCGCATTTGCCCGGTTCAAACTTCCACGACGGATAGAATGTTTGATGCGCCTGAACGCCATCGTTCAAAGCCTGATTGTCTGGGATCAAAATCTCGGCGGGATGCAAACGCGTCAACTCCGCACGCACGGTTTCTAGCGGCAGTTCGGTGACGGCAAATTCTCCGGTGGTGATATCGACGTAGGAAACAGAAGCAGCCTTGTCGTCCAGAATGACCGCGGCGAGATAGTTGTTCGAGTCGCCGGGCAGCAGTCCGGGTTCGGTCACAGTCCCCGGCGTCACCACACGGACAACTTTGCGTGGAACCAGGCCGTTGACCGGCGTGTTTCCGATCTGTTCGCAGATCGCGACGTGATATCCTTTTTCGATCAGGCGTGAGAGATAGTTGTCCACTGCGTGATAAGGGATGCCTGCCAGTGGAACGCGCACGCCTTTGCCAACCGGACGCGAGGTGAGAACGATGTCGAGTTCGCGTGCAGTGATCTCGGCATCTTCGTCGAAGGTTTCGTAAAAATCGCCGAGCCGAAAAAAGAGGATCGCGTCTGGATGTTCACGTTTGATATCAAGATATTGTTGTCTGCTGGGGGTTACGTCGTCTTTGGGCATGGCCTGATTTTACTATATCGAACAGCTTGACTAAGAATTGAGATTCGAGCCGAGATCTTCAGTTTTTCCTCCCATTATAAATCTACAGTGAAAATATGCTCGTTGTTGTTCACTGTTTTACAGATGGTTTCATAGTGAGATATAATTCTTTACTTGCTGATAATTTAGTATGATTTGATTGAAAGGGAGCAACATATCATGAAGAAAGTTGCATTAATTATTCTTGATGGGTGGGGGATTCGAAGCATGAGCGAGGGAAATGCAGTGAAGAATGCGAACACACCAAATTTTAATTCCTGGTTGAATTCATATGAATGTTCCATTTTGGATGCATCCGGAGAAGCAGTTGGGCTAATGGAGGGGCAGATGGGAAATTCAGAAGTCGGGCATCTGAACCTAGGGGCTGGTTACGTAGTGCTGCAAGACATTAAAAGAATAGATGATTCAATTGCAAATGGTTCTTTTTTTGAAAATAGTTCCTTAAAATCATCAATTAAAGATGTTAAATTGAGTAATAAAAAATTGCATTTAATTGGTTTGTTAAGTTCAGGCGGAGTTCATAGTCATATGAGACATCTTCTTGCATTACTTGAATTTTCATCCAAGGAAGGTGTCGTTCCGTGCTTACATTTAATTACTGACGGAAGAGACACGCCACCTAAAAGTGCAGTTGGGTTTCTTGGTGAATTGGAAAAGTGGTTAAAGGAGTTTCCTGGTGAAATTGCTAGTGTAGGCGGTCGATACTATGCAATGGACCGGGATAATCGCTGGGATCGAACAAGACTTGCATTTAATACATTCGTTGGCCAAGGCGAGAATTTTGCCGAGTCTGCAAGACAGGCAATACTGCAATCATATGAAAACAACATAACGGACGAGTTTATAAAACCAACCATTATAAACAAGAAATGCGTTGTAGAAGATGGTGATGTAGTCTTGTTTTATAATTTTCGTGCAGATCGAATGAGGCAAATAGTTGCGAGCTATTTAGGAAAAGGCGATACAACTCAGGGTGATCTAAAAAAGATTTCAAATGAGGTAATATCATTTACCGAATATAGCGACGACCTGGAAACAAAGGTTGTTTTTCCGCCACAAGAAAATGAAATTTCACTTGCAAAAGTTCTTAGCTCAAATGGGCTTTCTCAATTTCACGCCGCAGAAACTGAAAAATACGCTCATGTAACCTATTTTTTTAACGGTGGTCAAGAGGAAGCGTTTGACGGAGAAGATCGTTTGCTTATTCCATCGCCAAAAGTCCCAACATACGATAAAAAACCTGAAATGAGTGCATATGAACTTACAGCTTCAATTTTATCCCGTCTAAACGAGCGTGATTATGATTTTATGATTGTTAATTATGCAAATCCCGATATGGTTGGTCATACGGGTAACTTAAGTGCCGCCATCAAAGCGGTTGAGGCGGTAGATGATTGTGCGGGTAAGTTGGTAAGTGAGTTACTAAAAAGAGACACCATAGCTTTGGTAACAGCTGACCATGGAAATGCAGAGCGAATGGTAGATCTAATTACTGGAGAACCGCATACATATCACACCACAAGCCCTGTTCCATTTTTTGTTATAAGTAATAA
>DATHRQ010000025.1:0-10867 GCA_035465095.1 Anaerolineales bacterium
TGGGCTTTGGTCCGATCATATTAGGCCATGCATACCCTCAGGTGGTTGAAAAAGTCAATGAAGCGATGAGGGAGGGAACCACGTTTGCGTGGACCACTCCGCTGGAAATATCCGTAGCTGAAAAAATTACGAAAATGTGCAAGGTTGACAAAGTCCGCATGACCAATACAGGTACGGAAGCGACAATGCACGCCCTTAGGATCGCCAGATCATTTACCAATCGGGAGAAATTCATAAAATTCGATGGGCAGTATCATGGTATGGCAGATTATTTTATGTACAACACTGCCTCTGCCAAAAAGGGCAGCCTGGGTTCGCGTCGAAGTCCGATTATCGTACCCATGTCCTCAGGCATACCCCGGGCGATCAATCAATATGTTTTCAGTCTTCCCTATAACGACACTGAACGATTGGAGGAAACGATCGAGGCAAATTGGGGTGATATCGCTGCCATTTTCCTTGAGCCTATCATGGGTAACGTCAATGGCATTTTGGCGCAACGAGATTTTCTTAATAAACTTAGGGAATTATGCACCAAATACGGAATTGTTCTAGTGTTTGATGAAGTAAAAACGGGGTTCCGAATTGCGAACGGCGGTGCTCAGGAATATTATGGTGTTTCTGCAGATCTGGTGACCTATGCAAAATCATTGGGAAACGGGTTCCCAGTGGCTGCGATTGGCGGCAAGGAAGAGATCATGATGAATATTGGCCCCGGGAAGACAGCCCACGGGGGGACATTTTCAGCAAACAGCGTAGGCATGGCCGCGGCTGATGCGACTCTCGATCTCCTTGAAAATGAGCCTGTCATTCAGACCATAAATAAACGGGGACAATCTCTAATGGATGGATTTGAGGAGATTCTGGGCCGCTCCGGCATTCCGCACTCTGTCCAT
Organism: Anaerolineales bacterium; assembly: GCA_035465095.1. Classification (GTDB taxonomy): domain Bacteria; phylum Chloroflexota; class Anaerolineae; order Anaerolineales; family Villigracilaceae; genus Defluviilinea. The sequence continues at coordinate 897 of DATHRQ010000025.1, forward strand.
GGTGCGCCTGCAATGTTCGGATTTTCACTGGGGAGTTCGGAAGATCCCAGAGATTGGTGGGAGTACAAAAATACTGCGACCGACCTTTACGAAAAAATCGGCATGGAGTTGAGCCGCCTGGGTATCCAGCCGGATGCAGACGGTGCCGAGCCGTGGTTTTTATGCTATAGTTTGAGTGAGAAAGATGTGGCAGAAACCCTCACAAAATTTGAGGAGGCTGTCGTAAAGGTTAAGAAACAAAACTAAAACCTATAACGGGTTAGGTACGCTGCAAGAATGAAAGAAGGTTCTGATTTATTTTGAGGTTAAATCCTTGCAAATCAATGTAAAGTTATTTGGAATTCTACGCGATCAACTCCCTGCAACTCAGAAGGGGAAAACACAAGTCGAATTGCAGGATGGAGCCTCAGTTGCAGATCTCCTTGCCCATCTCAATATTACCCGCCGAGTCGAAGTTGCCGTTGGAGATGATATCGAAGCCGATATGGACCATATCCTTACCAATGGTGACCAGGTAGATATATTCACCGCGATCGGTGGGGGATAAAGGATAATTTTATGCCTCACGGTTACAATGGAAAAATCCTGCATGTAGACCTTACGACTCGTGAAATAACGATAAAGGAGCCCGACACCGCCTTCTACCGCAAGTATATGGGCGGCAGCGCGATGGGACTGTATTATCTCTTCAAAAACATGCCTGCCGGGGTTGACCCGCTTAGCCCCGAAAATGTCCTTTGCCTGATGGCAAGCGTAATTACCGGTGTTCCCATCTCGGGCCAGAGCCGTCTGACAGCGACCGCCAAATCCCCTCTTACCGATTGCATCGGCGATTCGCAGATGGGCGGTTTTGCTCCAGCCGAGCTTAAATTTGCTGGATTTGACGGAATCGTGCTTAAAGGGAAGGCTGATTCGCCCCTTTATCTTTGGATTCACGATGGAGAGGCCGAACTTCGCGATGCGTCTCATCTTTGGGGAAAGATCACAGGCGAGGCTGAAGCAATCATCAAGGAAGAGTTGGACGACCAAAAGGTTGAAGTCATACAGATCGGCCCCGCGGGTGAAAACCTGGTTCGGTTTGCTGCCATCATGAGCATGAGCAACCGTGCCTTTGGCCGAACAGGGATGGGCGCGGTTATGGGGTCCAAGAACCTAAAGGCGATCGCCATCCGCGGAAAGAATAAACCCACACTCGCAGATAAAGAAAGCTTAATGAACCTCACCCGCTGGGGTGTTAAAGCCTACCCTGACTCGGATGTGGAGGGATTGGGGAAATATGGAACCGCGGAGACTACTGCTTCACAACAGAAGAAGGGAGGATTACCTGCGTTCAACTTCAACAGCGGCGTATTCGATGGCTGGGAAGCCATAGATGGAACAACAATGTACGATACGATCCTGGTTGGCGCCCACGAAGGCAAGCAAAATATGATGGGCCGTGATACTTGTTATAGTTGCACGGTTCGTTGCAAACGGGTTGTAGAGATCGAAGAAGGTCCCCACCAGGTTGACCCTCACTATGGCGGCCCGGAGTACGAAACGCTTGCCACTTTCGGGAGCTATTGTGGGATCGATAACCTCGCAGCCGTTGCCAAGGCTAATGAGTATTGTAATAAATATGGTATGGATACGATTTCGTGTGGAGCGACCATCTCATGGGCAATGGAGGCTTTTACTGAAGGCCGGCTTACCCTCGAGGACACAGGTGGCCTGGAACTGAATTTTGGAAATGCAGATGTAATGGTGCAGCTCACCAAAATGATCGGTGAGCGTGAGGGCTTTGGCGGCGTACTGGCAGAAGGCTCAGTCCGCGCTGCGGAAAAAGTTGGCAATGGTACAGAAGAATTTCTGGTTGCCAGCAAAAAGCAGGAGGTCCCGGCTCATATGCCGCAGGCCAAGCCCACTCTTGGCGTCATTTATGCAGCGAATCCTTTTGGGGCGGATCATCAATCCAGCGAGCATGATGGGAGTTATGAGGATTATCCGGAACGAATGGCCCAGATCGGCCTCGAGAATCCCCAGCCATCCCTGGGAATGAACGAGGAAAAAGTGCGTTATGCGATGCGGACTCAATGGGCTTACAGCGCGATGGACAGTGTCAACGTATGTCAATTTGTATATGGCCCGGCCTGGCATCTTTATGATATGGAACAACTAGTCGTAGCCATTAACGCCGTTACCGGCTGGGATGTCACCATGGATGAGTTGCTTGAACTGGGAGAGCGCCGGGTTAACATGCTGCGTGCATTCAATGCCCGCGAAGGCATTGATCGTGAGCAGGATACGCTCCCCGAAAAGATGTTCAAAAAAGCCCTAAAAGGCGGCGCGACCAAAGGCGTGAAGGTGGACCGGCAGGAATGGAAAGAGATGATGGACCATTATTATCGTCTTTCTGAATGGGACTTAACCACGGGAAACCCAGATCAGGAGAAATTGGAAAGCCTGGGAATCGGCTGGATAATGAAAGGATGATGGTAATTCGAGTAGGACTGAGAAAAACAGGAGATTCTGCATGGCAGAAACAGCGGTAGAGCTGGTTAATGTGATCAAGCGATTCGGAGAAGTGGTCGCTGTAGATGATGTTAGCTTAAAAATTGAAGATGGTGAATTTTTCTCATTGTTGGGGCCTTCGGGATGTGGAAAGACCACGTCCCTGCGGATGATCGCTGGATTGGAAACGGCAACAGGGGGCGAAATTCTGCTCCACGGAAGATCAATGGGTCAGGTGCCATCGTTCAAACGGCCGGTGAATACGGTCTTTCAGAACTATGCCCTGTTTCCGCATTTGACGGTGGAGCGCAACGTGGCTTTTGGACTCGAGATGCAGAAGGTTCCCAAAGACGAAATAAAAACTCGTGTGGCAGATGCATTGGAAATGGTGCGCATGTCGGAATATGCGCGACGGCAACCCAATCAGCTTTCTGGCGGGCAGCAGCAGCGTATTGCTTTGGCGCGTGCCTTGGTCAATCGCCCTGAAGTGCTGTTGTTGGATGAGCCGTTGGGTGCCCTGGATCTTAAACTTCGCAAAGACATGCAGTTGGAATTGAAGCAACTTCAGGAGCAGGTGGGTATAACCTTTATCTATGTCACCCACGACCAGGAGGAAGCCCTCACAATGTCTGACCGCATCGCAGTGATGAATAAGGGAAGGGTGCTCCAAATCGGATCGCCGGAAGAAATCTACGAACACCCGGGTACGCGTTTTGTGGCAGATTTCATAGGAGAGACCAATTTTCTGGAGGGGACGATCACAGAAGTCGAAGGAGAAGATATTACGGTTTTATTGGATGGGCAGGCAGTCGTGAAGGCGCATGGTCATGTCTCAGTGGAAAAGGGACAGGTTGTCAGCGTTGTTATTCGCCCGGAAAGACTTAGTTTGGGTGAAGATGGCATGCTTAAGGGACAGGTGGAGGAAGCGATCTACATCGGCACTGACATGCGCTATATCATTCGCCTTACGGATAATACGAGTGTCACAGTGCGCGAGCAAAACCTCGATCATGGGCGGGCACGCAGATATTACGTAGGAGACCAGGTGGGCTTGAACTGGAATCCGACCAACGCGCTGGTGTTGACCGAGTAGGAGATCGAGATGGCGATTGAACCGCGTACAAGGCGTGAACGTCTGGTCAGGAATTTTCTGCTCGGCCCGGCATTATTCTGGCTGATAGTGTTCTTTGCAATACCTCTTGTAATTATTGTGATTTACAGTTTTACAGATAGGGGAATATATGGAAATATCGAATGGACATTTCAGATTGCTAACTATGTCCGTTTTGTAGATCCGCTGTATATTGGCATTTTCTGGCGTTCCTTCCTGATAGCATTTTTAACTACGGCTATTTGTTTGTTAATAGGTTATCCGATAGCCTATTGGATGGCCAGTCAACCCGTCCATAGGCGGGGCTCACTCCTGCTCTTGATGATGGTTCCATACTGGACAAATTTCATTGTCAGGACTTATGCCTGGCGGACGATCCTGACCCGGGAAGGAATATTAAATCAGACCCTTATTGCGCTTAATCTTGTCAGTGCAGAGAACCCGCCCACTCTGCTTTTTAACAATCAGGCGGTCATTATTGGACTTGTATATGTTTGGGTGGTTGCGATGGTCCTTCCCTGTTATGCCAGCCTTACTGGGTTGGATAGATCCCTGTTGGAAGCTGCACAAGATCTATATGCCAATCGGATACGCGCCTTTTTGCGCGTTACCCTGCCGTTGTCCATCCCTGGCATTGTTTCCGGCTCGATTTTGGTATTTGTGCCCTCGTTTGGGGCTTTTGTGACACCCGATATGTTGGGAGGCGGCAAAGCCGATATGATCGGAAATCTGATCGCCCAGCAATTTGGAGAAGCGAGTGACTGGCCCTTCGGATCGGCCATTTCCGTTGTCCTGATGCTCGTAATGCTCTTCGGTACCCTGCTCTACTTTAGAAGCTTGCGGACGGAAGAAACACGGAGCTAAGGAGCGTGTAATGGCGATACAACTTCCCAATCGGCTTGACCGGCACCAGGCAGAGCAGACTCTTCAGCAGGAAGGTAAACCCGGTTTTCTCGGCCGGCTTTGGCAGTTTTTATTTACAGGTTACGCCGGATTATTTTATTTTTTCCTTTATGCACCGATCATTGTTCTGATTGTATTTTCTTTCAACGCCTCGCGTTTTCCGACAAATTGGACGGGGTTTACCTTTGATTGGTATATCAAATTATTTGGCAACCGTCTTATTGGCGCCGCATTAAAAAACACGCTCATCGTTTCGATCACTTCAACGATTGTTTCTACAATATTTGGGACGATGATAGCCGTGGCAATCGAGCGTTACCGATTCCGAAGAAAGGCTGGTGTCAACGCATTGCTCTTTTTGCCTATTATCATTCCGGATATCGCCATGGCGATCATGCTTCTGGCGTTCTTTGTGTTGCTTAAAATGGACCTGGGTTTGACAACGATCATCATTGCACATATAGCCTTCAATATCTCGTTCGTGGCGATTATCGTGCGGGCGCGTATGGCCTCGATCGGGTTTACCCTCGAGGAGGCGGCTGGCGACCTGTACGCAAATGAATGGCAGGCATTTTGGCGGGTGACATTCCCGCTGCTTTTACCCGGCATCCTGGGCGGCGCGCTATTTGCCTTTACACTCTCACTGGATGATTATGTGATTTCCAACTTTACATCTGGTCCCGGCTCCACGACGTTACCGATACGTATCGTTGGGATGATCAGAAAAAATATCACTCCGGAGATAAATGCGGTTTCAACCCTGATGCTGTTGGTATCCATGTTGCTTGTTCCGTTATCTTTGCGACTACAAAGGAGGGCGGATATGGATTGATATTGTTGCCTGTTCTACCAGAGTTTGTCACTGTACGATGGCAAGCAGATCGTTATCAGTGATTCCCGATTACTAGCTAAAAGGAGATCTCAGATGAAAAAATCGATATTAGTATTTTTCACATTGCTAATTGCTGTCAGCCTTACCGCATGCGGGGGTGGGGACAGTAGTCCAAAAGTGTTGAACTTCTACACTTGGAGTGAGTATATTGACCCGGAAATATACACAATGTTCGAGGAAGAAACCGGTATTCAGGTCGTCGAAGATACCTTTGGTAACAATGAGGATCTGCTTGCCAAACTTCAGAGCGGTGCCACCGGATATGATGTGATCGTCCCGTCCGATTATATGGTTGAGACAATGATCGAACTTGGCTTACTGGCAGAACTCGACCATAGCCGCCTTGAGAATATCGGCAACCTTGATCCGACTTTTACCAATTCGCCCTTTGACCCCAACATGGGGCATTGTTTGCCATACTTCTGGGGAACCACTGGCATTGGTTTCAACTGGAATGACTGGGATGAAGCGCCGGATAGCTGGGCATACATATTCGATCCCGAATTGGCCGAAGTTTTTGGAGGCCAGATTTCCTTGTTGGATGACATGCGCGAAGCGTTTGGTTCCGCACTGATCTACCTTGGGTATAGCCCCAATTCGACCAGTGAAGCTGAATTGGCCGAGGCTAGGGATTTGATTATGGGCATTCTGCCTTATGTTCATACTTTCGAATCCGATACGTACGATGATTTCCTTCTGACAGGCGAGACTGCTCTGGCGCATGGCTGGAGTGGTGATGTCTTTGCGGCCCAGGTGGAAGATGAAAACATAGATTACATTATCCCCAAGGAAGGTGCGGTAATGTGGGTGGACAATCTGTGCATCACCAAGGATGCTGCAGCAGATCCCGATCGTTTGGAGATGGCATATCAATGGCTTGACTTCCTGAACCGTCCGGATATTGCAGCGATCAACACCAACTATGTTTGGTATGCCTCACCCAACGCAGCTGCTGAACCAGAGATTTTACCGGAAATCCTTGAATATCCAGCCATCTATCCTGATGAAGAGACCTTCAAGCGGTTGACGTTCCTCGAAAACGTTGGCGATTTCACTGAGGTCTACTCTCGTATGTGGACAGAAATCAAAGCAGGGCAGTAATTCAACAGACGTAGTGTAAACGGATACGATTAATTCATAAGGGCGGCTCCTCAAGTAATGAGGCAGCCGCCCTTATGTTTATTTTTCGGTTTCATAATTTTCATACTTAATTTTTTTACGACATCTTATCCTTGACCTTGAAATAGGCGGCTACGAACGGCAAATATAATGGGTCCAGGCTGGCAAAGATCGTTCGGGGATGACGAATATCCATAAATCTTGAGGTTGGCAGGGTCCCTGCCAGCATTGAGCCGACCTCATATCCCAGCTTGCTTGCAATGGAGATGCCGTGACCGCTGTAGCCGTAGGCATAATGTATACCATTTACAATGCCAATATGAGGCATTTGATCAAATGTGACTCCCAGCTTTCCGTTCCAACTATGTGTCAGGGAAAACCCTTTCAGTTGTGGAAATATTTGCAGCATCCGATCATGAAGAATGGCGGCCGATTTTTTTAAGTCCAGGTTGGGGCTTAAGTTTGCCCGTCCGCCCAGGATGAATCGACCGTCGGCAGTCATCGTGAAGTAGTTAAGAAAGATCATGCTGTCATAAAATACCCGATCGTTTGGACTCAACTCCTTTCGCAAAGTTTCGGGAAGCGGTTCCGTCGCGATAATGTAACTGCCCACCGGAAAAATGCCCCAGCGCGCTTTGGGTACGAGAAAGGTCGTATACCCGCCTGTGGCCAATAACACTTCCTTTGCGTTCAGCCCGCCTTTTTCTGTGATAAGTTTCAAACTTCCCCGTTTTCCAGATATGTCTGTTACTCTGGCATGTTCGATCAGAGGAACGCCCTTATTGGCAACGACCTGAGCCAGGCCGAAAACGTATTTGGCTGGATGTATCCGACACCCGACATTATCCAACAAGCCTCCATGGAATACCTCACTGCCAATTTCTTCCTGAATGGTTTCTTTTGGAATCCACCGGGTGGATGTATAGTTTAACTCATTGTAAAGATATTCCCCATAGGCTTTTATCCCCTCAACATGAGACTTTTTGCTTACCAATAGGACATTGCCAACATGGCTGAAGTCACAGTCGATTTGATTGTCACGGACAATATCCTGGACATGTGAAATTGCATCGACAGACCAATTCCAAAAATATTTCGCCGGTTCTTTGCCATACCATTTTTCTATATTTTTGCTCTTTGCCTTAAGGCCTGAGGTCAGCATGGAACCATTTCGGCTGCTGGCCCCCCATCCAATTTTCTCTTGCTCCAACACGACTACGCTGGCTCCCGCATCGGCAAGTGCCAAAGCCGCGTTCAACCCAGTGTATCCACTTCCTACAATCGCTACATCTACCTGTTTCGGAATGTCTCTGGTTGGCAGGCCAGGCCGGGAGATCTGATCCGTCCATAAGGGTGTTAATTTGATGTCTCTGTATAGGACCATCTACTACTATCTCCAAGCATCTTCCAGTATCGTTTGAAATATATTTCCATAAAATGCTCTTGTTCAGATTTATTATACTTTCAGAATTTTAATAGAAAACATCCCGAACTCACCTTTTCTTGCTTGGTGCAGTTCGAGATGGATCCTCTTTGGTGCCCCCACGGGGATTCGAACCCCGGTCGTAGCCTTGAAAGGGCTGCGTCCTAGTCCACTAGACGATGGGGGCAGTAAACATCGCTGACTTATGTCAGCGATGTGATGTGCGGTGACGCGACGCCACCCACATCAAAGCGGGCGGATTTTATCATTCCCACTAGTTATGGTCAAGCGTTTTGATTGTTAGTTTATTTATCTTCCTTGGCTCTCTGGCTGAGAAAGGCTAGCAGATCGATCTTTTCGCGGTTGAACAGGATGCCGGGACTTTCAACTTTAAGATTGGGAAGAAGAATGGCGGTCAGGGTGGCACCGAACATGGGAATGAAACGACGTGAATTGTCTGAGATCATCGACGCGAAATCGAAGCGTCCGGTGACCTGGAGTTTACCTTCGATCTCAAAGACATCGGTGGCAAGATGGGTTGGCGATTCAACGGTATTGGAGTATCCGCCGCGTACTACGTTTGTGGGACCCAGGTCTTCGCGGCGAGCGGCACACACGACGATGATTTTTGACTTCACGAGACGGACGACTTCAAAGTGATCGACCAATTTGGTAGGCATATGGATGCGGGCAAGCCTTCCATCGTGAATTTCCAAATGGGACTTTGTGGTGTCGTTCAGGACGCCCATGATGCCGTTGGTCGAAACCATGATCTTGCCGACAATGCGATAGCCGGCAGTATACACATCGGCAGGGAGGAAGCGATAGGTGCGTGAAGATTCCATGGGAACTTACCTGTTGGTGGATCGAGGGTGCTGAATGTTGCGGTTGAAAGTATCAGGTTGAGGCGTAGGTTTGATGCGGCGCGTAGGCTTTCCTGCTTGCGGGTTTAGGATCATGGCAAGGACGGATACCGCTTGTTCATCGTATTCGCGTTTCCCGCACATGTCACAAACCCAGGCAGGGAAGTTCGGCGCAGTGACGAGTTCCTCGCCGAGCCAGGTGAAATAGGTGACGTCCCGCAGGCGCATGATACCTGCTGGACAGTAGTTACAGGGTATCGATTCCGGCCGGTCGTTCGACGATTGTATGTTCATCTGACAGTGTCCTGTATTTGCAGTTGCCCGAAGACCTCATCGGTGTGGTTGATGAGTTTCCATTCGGGCGGAGGCCAATAGATTATCAACGCCTTGCCGATCACGTTTTCCATGGGGAGCACCCCCCATTGATGTGAATCGCTTGAGCCATTGCGGTTGTCGCCAAGTACGAAGAGATGCCCTTCAGGGACGATCCATTCACCGCTGTAAAGCGGAGCCTGCGCTATGTAGGGTTCTTCAAGCGGACGATCATTAATCAGCACTTCGTTCTGTCGCACACTGACCGTTTCACCTGGCAGGCCAATGACTCGTTTGATCAGTTCCTGCTGTTGATCGGTGGGAATGGTAAATACGATGATGTCGCCTCGTTCGGGAGTGTTGAGCTTGTAGGTCAGACGATTGACGAGCACATATTCACCGTTCTGTAGTGTCGGGTTCATGCTGAAGCCATCCACGCGAACGCGGGCGGAGATTGCATTGATGCCGAAATATAATATGACCGCAAGGACAATGGTTTCAATGATATCGAGTGCAAATCGTTTCCAATCATCTGTTTCCTGACCCAGGGGGTCGGTATTCGGTTGAATGTCTGGTTGAGTAGTTTCCAATTCTTTTCTCTCTTGCAAAAATTATACTGCTTTTTGACCCATTACCCCTCGCACTTATGCCTGATTAACCAAGATGCAATGTTTAGCTCGCGCTCGGTTACCTGGCTGAACTACCGTCAAATTCATTCCACTGTAGGATGAAATCGGCTTGTGCGCGCGTTTCGGGTGAATGGACGTGGATCTGACTCTTCGGCACGGTCTTCCACCACGCCGCAAGCTGCTGCAGCGCCTCTTCGCCTGTTTTGCCGTGACGTACGAGGTAACAACC
>DATHRQ010000026.1:0-11671 GCA_035465095.1 Anaerolineales bacterium
GTTGATGAGATCATCGATCTGTTTACCGTTCATTACAATGTTGAATTGACAACCGAAGAAGCAAATTCGCTTCTAACGTACACAGAGGGCTGGGCGATTGCACTGCAGCTCATCTGGCAGAACCTGCGTGCCCAACCTGTGCCGTCATTGGACTTTCCTTCGCATTGGCAGGCAACTTCGGTGGATGCACTGTTTGATCTTCTCGCGCGTGAAGTTTTCGCAGGCCAACCTGCGGATGTGCGCGAGTTTTTGTTGATCACATCCACACTGCGCGATCTTAAGCCCGAGATCTGTGATGCGCTTCGAGGAACAGCAGGGAATCCCGTTGGAGATGCGGCTTCGATGCTTGCGTATCTCCGCAGGCAGGATCTCTTCATTGTTGAAACCGCCGAGGGTGTGATGCGCTATCATCACGTCTTCCACAATTTTTTACGGCAGCAATCCTCGTTCGAACAACGTCAGCAGTGGAACCGTATCGCAGCAGATTATTTCTCCACGCACAATGACCCCGAAGCCGTGGTCTATCATTTACTTGAAGCCCAGGCTTGGGATGCGATGGCGGATATGTTGGACTCCTATGCCGAGAAATTGCTCAGCGCCGGACGTCTCGATACACTTGCCACGTATATCGATTCATTACCACCCGAGATCCTGCATTTACATCCCATGCTGATTTTCACACTGGGAGAGCTAGCCCGTTTACACAGCCGTTTCGATGAGTCACTCGGTTGGTATAAACAATCAGAAACGATCTGGCGTAACCGCGGACAACAGGATGGCATCGCGCGTGCCCTGCGTGGACAGGCACGTGTGTATCTTGATACCGTTGACCCAAGTAAAGCGGAGCAATTGCTTGAAGAAGCTATTCGTCTCAGCGATGGGTTTGATGACCGTGAAGCACAAGTGCGTTTGTTTGAACTGCTTTCAGAAAACAAACTCAATGCCGGGCATGTTGATGAAGCAGAGAGATTGCGTCAACGTGCCGAAGGTCTACGCATGGAAGGTCCATCAAATGATCAATTGTGGTTTCGTGTGTTGTTGCGCACCGGTCGATTTAACGAAGCCAGAAAAGATTTGGAAGCGCATGCCGAATCGGAAAGAGCGAATCCCGTCCAAATGCCGCGCGCGCATCGTGAAACGTTATTGCTCCTTTCATTGATCTATTCTTTGCAGGGTGAACCTGAATTGGCTTATCAGGCTGCATTGGAAGGAACGCGCCGTGGTGCATCATTGGATTCTCCGTTCGTGAGTGCTGTGGGGCACATGCGCCAGGGACATGCCTGGATGCTGTTGGGAAATTTCCATGAACGCGATGAGAATTTCAGTAAAGCACGCCAGCAATATGAAAAGAGTGTTGAGATAAGCCGCGCGCTGGCTGTGCCGCGTTTGCGTGTGGAATCAGGTTGGGGTTTATGTCGCTTTTACGGTTATACAGGTGATCTAACCAATGCTTTTACACATGCTCAGGAATCGATCGAGATCGCAATGCAGGCAGGGGATGAATGGATCGCTTCTTTAATCCGTCTCACGATGGGCGCGAGTTTGATCCTCGCTGGTCGTTACGAAACTGCGGAGCAATGGTTGGGCAGGGCAGTGACAGGTTTTCAGGAATGTAGTGATCCGTTTGGACAAAGTGCTGCGCGCTTATGGCTTTCGCTCAGCTATGTTAAACAGAAACAATTTGACCGTCTTGAACAAACGCTGCCCGAAGTCCTTGCCACCTGCCAAAAGAAAGGCTACGATTTTTTGTTTACCCGTCCATCTTTCGCAGGCGCATTGGATGAACGCATCTTTGTGCCGCTGCTCATTCACGCATCACAAAATAATTGGGAGGGCGGTTATGTCTCCCGATTGTTGTCCGAAGGGTTGGGTTTGTCGGGAATTGAACTGCACCCGGGCTATCAGCTGAGAGTCCAGACATTGGGCGGATTCCAGGTTTGGCGCGGGGATGAAGCGATTCCATCCAACGGGTGGCGGCGTGAAAAATCGAGGCAGATGTTCCAACTCCTGTTGACATATCGCCATTCTCCGCTTGACCGCGATCAGATCAGCGAATATCTTTGGCCCGAAGCTAATATTGCTATCGCGCAACGAAATTTCAAGATCACATTGAATACCTTGTATCAGGTTCTCGAACCTGAACGTGAACCTGGTAGTGATTCCGCGTTTGTGTTTCGTGATGGTACAACGTATGCCTTGCGGCCAAATGCCGATATCTGGATTGACGCAGAAGATTTTTTGAATTTGACGAAACAGCCTGGCAAGACCGAGATGAATTCTTTGGGTGAGGCACTTGCGTTATATCACGGCGATTATCTGCCCGAAGCATTGTATGAATCGTGGGTGGCTGAAGAGCGCGAAATGCTTGCTTCGTTATTTCTTGAATCTGCAGACCGTTTGACCAGATTGTTGATCGCAAAGGAACGATATTCTGATGTGGTCGACCTCTCGCAACGCGTGCTGACCAAGGATAATTGTTGGGAACGTGCCTATCGCCACTTGATGCTGGCGTACGATAAATTGGGTGACCACGGCCAGGTGGGGCGAACATATCAACGCTGCACGCAGGCATTAAGGGATGAATTGAATGTTTCCCCTTCGCCTGAAACGCAGGATTTGTACGAGAAGTTAACCAGAAAATAGAAATAGTCCTTTTTATAGAGGGGGATTGCTTCGCTTGATACGTTCGTCACAATGGCAGAATACATTTTGTAACTCCCCTGTGACTGGCATTTGATATTCTGGGTGCAATGAAGCCAGATTTAGCGCCTGTGATCTATTCATTTATCATCCGATTTGTGATGGAGGATATGCCTCAAGCCGAGGAAGAACAGCCTGTCTATCACGGTGCGATCCGTCACATTCAGAGCGCGGAAGAGATCTATTTTAGTGAATGGGGAGAGGCTGTTGCGTTTATGCAGCGTTTTGTCCCCATTGATGTAAGCGATAATCCCAAACCACAACCATAGAGGTGCCATGACACGAAATGTTCAAATCCTGTCCACTGGAAGTTATGTTCCCGAACGAGTTGTAACCAACGCAGAAGTTGACGAGTTAATGGGTGAATCCACCAATGAATGGCTGTTGGCAAATGTGGGCATCCGCGAACGCCGTTGGATGGCGCCTGACCAGGTGACATCTGACTTAATTGTGGAAGCCTCGAGGAAGGCGCTTGAACGTGCTGGCATTTCCGCTTCAGATCTGGACCTGATCATTGTCTCCACCGACACGCCAGATTACCTCTCCCCGAGCACTTCGGTTGTCGTGCAATCCAAGCTTGGCGCGGACAAGGCTGGCTGTTACGATGTCAACTCGGCATGTGCAGGTTGGGTGACTGCGCTCGACCAGGGCGCAAAATATCTGATGACCGAACCAACGATGAAATACATCCTTGTCGCGGGTGGATATGGCATGAGTCGCTTTTTGGATTTCAAGGATAAGAAAACTGCCAACCTCTTTGCTGACGGCGCAGGTGCTGTTGTGTTAGGTGTTGGCGAAGAACAGGGTTTCCTTGGAAGTAACCTTCTTGCGGTTGGTTCTTTCCATGATGCCCTGGGAATATATACGGGTGGAACTTATCGTCCATGCACGCCAGAAAACTTGTCGCAGTTTGGTGCGCCAAAGGTGGAATTCGTCAAAAAATTCCCCAAGACATTCAACACTGAATATTGGCCCAAGCTGATGCAAGGCGCACTCGATAAGGCGAGTCTCACTTTCGATGATGTAAACCATTATTTCTTCACACAACTTAACCTCCGCACCATCGAGTTCATGATGGACTTGCTTAAACAGCCTATCGAAAAGACTCATTGGGTGATGGACAAATGGGGCTACACGGGTTCACCCTGTGTGGTCATGGCGCTCGATGATTCAATAGATCAAGGCCAGGGACCCAAGCCGGGGGATGTAATCCTCTTCTGTGCCAGCGGCGGCGGCATTACGATGGCATCATCTGTGTGGAGGTGGACAGCGAAATGATTGTTAATGAAAGTGTAAGGAGTGAACATGTACATCGGAGACTATCTTGCCCGAAGAGAACTTTACTCTCCCGATAAACTCGCATTCATTGATGCTGGGAAATCTCCTGAATGGCGGTTGACGTTTCGAGATGCAAATCGTCGTGCGAACAAACTTGCCAACTGGTTGCGATCACAAGGAATTGAAAAAGGTGACCGCGTTGCCATCCTTGCGCGGGATGGATATGAACATCTCGATTCATTATTTGCCTGTTCGAAGCTCGGCGCAATCCATGTCGCATTGAATTGGCGGTTAAGCTGGCATGAACTGCTTGAAATTTTCCAATACACCAAACCGAAGATTCTGATCTTTTCCGATGATTTTATGGAAAACGTTGTAAACCTTACTGACCAGTATCCGTTGCCTCTTCTTCATTTGGAAGGAGAAGGGGTCAAGGAAAGTTTGCAATTTGAGTCAACACTTCAATCTGGTGTGGAGGCACCAGTGACCTGTGAAACGCTCGAAGCGGAGGATATCGCCGCACTAATCTTCACAGGCGGGACAACAGGTCTGCCCAAAGCTGCCGAGGTCTCACATCGCATGATCGCTTGGAACACACTGAACACCGTTATCCATGATGTGACCCATAATGATGTATATCTCAATGTCTTTCCGATGTTCCATACGGGAGGACTTTTTGTTTATACGCTGCCACAGGTGATCTTTGGCGGGACGACGATATTCATTCGTCAGTTTGAGCCAGCACAGGTGTTGAGTTTGCTCGAACGTGAACATGTCACAATATTTGCTGCAGTGCCGACGATGTATCAGATGTTGACGACTGCATCCAATTGGAATGACGTGGATCTGTCGTCGTTGCGATTCTGCACATCGGGTGGCGCGCCGTTACCTGTTCCACTGGTTGAGAAATATACAAAGGAAAAGAGCATCCGCTTCAAGCAGGGGTTTGGAATGACCGAGTTCGGTCCCGGGATTTTTGCGTTGGCACCGGAAGATGCCATCCGCAAGGCAGGTTCGATCGGCAGACCTAACTTCTTCGTAGACGCAAAAATCGTTGATGAACAGAATCAGTTTCTCGGTCCGAATGAGGCGGGTGAGTTGGTGTTAAAAGGTCCGTCGTATTGCTCCGGCTATTTCAATAATCCCGATGCAACAGAAGAAGCGGTCGATGAGCGCGGATATTTCCACACGGGCGATGTCGCACAATATGATGATGAAGGTTATTTTTATATTGTCGATAGAAAGAAGGATATGTTCATCAGCGGCGGCGAGAATGTATATCCCGCTGAGATCGAGAAGGTTTTGTGTCAGCACGCGGCCGTGCATATGTGTGCTGTGATCGGTTTGCCTGATGCGAAGTGGGGTGAGGTGGGGGTGGCATTTGTTGTGTTGAAACCCAATCAAAGCGCGACGGAGGCTGAATTATTGGAATTTTTAACCGAACATTTGGCGAAATACAAAATTCCGAAATCTGTAACGATCATGGATGCCCTGCCGATCTCTGCTGCAGGGAAAATCCTCAAGCGTGAACTGCGTGAGCAGTTTACAGAAAATTGATTCAGAAAGAGGCTTCACGCTGCAGAAAGTGTGGCAGAGTGTATGTTCCGATGCGTACGATCTGCCCGAAGTGTCACAGCGAAGAGATGGAACGTGTTGAGACGAGCGGCAAAGGCAAACTTGCAAGTTTCATTGTCATCTAGAGCGGTCCAACCTTCATGGTGGAACAGGGATTCGACCGAAAAAATCCGTATGTTTCGGGAATTGTGGAGTTGGAAGGAGACGCGCGAATCAGTGCACGTATTACGGGTGTTGACTCTACAAAACCAGCTGAAACCCTGATCGGTTTACCAGTAAACGTGGATATTGTCGAATTTGGCGAATGGGATGGGAAGAAAACGTATTTGGCGTTTCGGATGATGTAACCGGCAGGTAACTGCCGGATGATAAAAAGATAACATGTGAATGGCGGGCAGAACGTCATTGCCGGCATCGGAACGACTGCCCGCTTTCACTTTTTGAGGAGACATAACAGGAGAATGAAGGAAAAGGTTGTGCTTGTCACAGGCGGTGCGGCGGGGATCGGCAAGGCTACTGCCTTGCGTTTCGCTGAGGAAGGTGCCAGGGTTGTGATCTGTGATGTGAATGAAGCGGTGGGACAGGAAACCGTGAAGTCCCTCGGTGAGGGCGCTTCCTTCTACAAAGTTAATGTGACCAGCCGTGGTGATGTGCAAAAGTGGATCGATGATGTCCTTGCGAAATACGGCCGCGTGGATGTGATCGTCAACAACGCAGGTGTTCTGCGTGATGGACAATTGGTCAAATTCAAGGACGGACAGATGACAGGCCAGATGTCCGAAGAGGATTTTGATCTGGTTATCTCCGTCAATTTGAAGGGGGTGTTCAATTGTGCACAGGCAGTCGCGCCTGCGATGATCAAACAGGGCGGCGGTGTGATTTTGAATGCATCTTCTGTCGTTGGGCTGGACGGTAATTTTGGACAGACCAATTACGTGTCGACAAAGTTTGGCGTGATTGGCATGACAAAAGTTTGGGCGCGCGAACTTGGAAAATACAAGGTCCGTGTAAATGCGGTCGCGCCCGGGTTTATCTCCACGGAGATGGTCACAGCAATGCCTGAAAAAATATTGGATAACATGAAATCACATACACCGCTGGGACGGCTCGGTGACCCGCGCGATATTGCAAATGCGTACTTATTCCTTGCATCGGATGATGCATCGTTCATCACAGGTGAAGTCCTGCGTGTTGACGGTGGGATCGTTGTTGGAACCTAGGAGTTGTAAATAGTGGATGGCTGATGTTGGTTCTATGCCATTCATTTTCTTCCATGACCAATTCGACTGATATTCTGGCTATTCGTTCAAACTTGACTCCCGATCGTGAGGCGTTATATGACATCACGAGCGGAGATCGTTACACGTTTGCTCAACTGAATGAACGTGCGAATCGCGCAGCAAATTTTTTACGGGAAAAATACGACATTCAAAAAGGTGACCGTGTTTCGATCCTTGCTCACAACAGCGTTTCATACGTGGACCTGTTGTTTGGTCTCGGCAAAATCGGCGGGATTCTTGCTCCGTTGAATTGGCGGCTTACTTCGCGTGAGTTGACCTACATTGTCAACGACTGCCAGCCGAAGGTGTTGATCGTTGGGCCTGAGTTCGTATCTGTGTTGGATAATATGCGCAATGAGATCAATGTGGAGCATGTTATTTCGCTGGAAGGGGCGAAGGTTTCTGATGGAGAGGCATATGAAGGTTTGCTGAATCAGGCATCGAGAGATGAACCCAAGCGGCCCGTCATTGATGAGAACGATGCATATTGCATCCTGTATACATCTGGAACTACGGGCAGACCCAAGGGCGCTGTCCTTCCGCACCGACAGATTTTGTGGAACGCTATTAACACTGTCATTTCGTGGGGATTGAGTGAGAAGGATATCTCTCCGATATTGACTCCCATGTTCCATTCAGGTGGATTATTCGTTTTTCTTGTCCCAATATTTTATGTGGGTGGACGGATCATCATGGCTCGTTCGTTTGACCCGGACACGTCATTGAAATTGATCGTGGATGAAAAATGTACAGTTATTCTCGGTGTGCCGACGTTGTTCCAGGTGTGGATGAACTCGCCGCAATTCGAAAGTATTGATTTCAGCCATGTTCATTTCTTTATCAGCGGTGGAGCGCCTTGTCCACCTTCGTTGATCGAAGCGTGGAGCAATTCCAAAGGTGTGACCATGAGGCAGGGATACGGTCTCACCGAAGTTGGTGTGAACTGCTTTTCAATGACCGATGAAGATGCATTGGAGAAAATAGGTTCCGTTGGCAAGCCGATCTTCCACAGCGAAATGCGACTCGTGGATGCAGATGGAAATGATATGCCAGCAGGCGAGACGGGCGAGTTGATCATTAAAGGTCAACATGTATGCGCCGGATATTGGAACAACGAGGAAGCGACGAAGCAAGCCTTGAAGGATGGCTGGTTCCACACTGGTGACATGGCTCGCATGGACGAAGAAGGTTACTTCTACATCGCTGGCCGCTACAAGGACATGATCATCAGTGGCGGGGAGAATATCTATGCGGCCGAAGTGGAAGCTGTATTCCGTGAGAATGATGCGGTTGCTGATGCGGCCTTGATCGGTCAACCTGATGAGAAGTGGGGGGAGGTTGGCCTGATGATCGTGGCATGTAAGCAAAATCAAACCGTAAGCGCAGATGAATTATTGAAGTTCTGTTCGGGTCGCCTGGCGAAATACAAGATCCCCAAACGGATTGAATTTGTGGATACAATGCCATATTCGCCATATGGGAAAGTTATTAAAGCTGAATTGAAAAAGCAGTGGATAGTGGAGAGTGAAAAGTAGAAAGTGGAAAACCACCTGTTACTTACTACTTTCTAAAGGAGTCTACATGCCGAAAGCACAATCAAACGGAATCGAACTATATTACGAAGTCCACGGTGAAGGTCAACCGTTGGTGTTGATCTCTGGGATAGGGTATTCAAGCTGGCAGTGGCACAAGATGGTCCCGTTTCTGGCTGAACATTTTCAGGTGATCACTTTCGATAACCGTGGCGTGGGTCAAAGTGATAAACCAGAAGGCCCATATTCCTCACAGTTGCTGGCGGCGGATACGGTTGGCTTGTTGGACGCACTCAACATCGACAGAGCGATCATCGCCGGTCATTCGATGGGTGGATTTATTGCGCAAGCCATCGTTTTGGATCACCCACAATGTGTAGAGAAGTTGATTCTGTGTTCGACCAACTTTGGCGGACCGAACCATGTTCCCATCACGCCGGAAGCGATGAAAGTTCTCACAGATGTCACAAGCGATGCGTTGACTCGATTCAAAAATGGACTTGCCATCAGCACGGCGCCGGGCTGGGCTGACAAGAATCCTGAGATGATCGATGAGTGGATCAAGTGGCGTATTGCGAATCCCATTGAACCTGTCCATTATCAGGCGCAGCTTGCGATCGGTTTTGCGCTTCTTCCCGAAGAAGCCGCGTTTGAAAATAAATTGAAGAATATTTCTGTGCCAACTCTGATCCTTTTTGGAGCGCACGATAAAGTTGTCCCGATGGAGAATGCCGATCTGTTGGCGAAGCAGTTGTCGGGGAGTCAGACTCGCATACTTCCAGATGCGGGGCATTTCTTCTCCTTGGAAGTCCCGGAGGAAGCCTCGCGCGTAATCATTGATTTTGTCAAAGGAGGTGACTCGTAAAAATATCCAACCTTGTTTAATGAACAAACCATCTTAATTCCAATCACAAAGAGGAGAAAAAATGAAAGTCTTGAGAACATTAGCTTTTGCGCTCGTAGCCACAACCTTGTTGCTGGCCGCGTGTGCCCCTGCCGCCACGCCTGCGCCGACAGAAGCACCACCGGTTGCCACTGAAGAACCCGTAATAACCGAAGAACCCGTGATGACGGAAGAACCGGCCATGACTGAGGAACCGATGACTGGATTGACCTGTGATGAGCCGATCAAAGTGGGTCTGATCACTGATGCTTCCGGTGCGTTGGCTATTTATGGCGCACATATCCTGCCTTCGTTCATGTTGGGCATGGAGTATGCAACTGGTGCCGCCGGTTCAGCCGGTGATACATTCGATTTCACTGCAACGCAGGAAAACACCTTCATGCTGGATGACTGTGAGATCCAGGTCTTTGTGCGCGATGATGCCAGCACTCCTGACAATACCGCCACTGTTGCCCGTGAATTGATCGATGTTGAAGGCGTGAATATTCTGGTTGGCACTGTTTCTTCAGGTGCGACTGCCACCCTGCAGGGAATCGCTGCTGAAAGCGAGATCCCTCTGATCGTTGCACCCGCAGCTGCAAATGATATTACTGGTGTGAACTTCAATGAATACACCTTCCGCACCAGCCGTAATAACTACCAGGATGCTATAAACGAATGCGCTTACCTGACCAAACAGTACAGCACTTTCGTCCAAATCGCCCCGGATTATGCCTTTGGACAGGGCTCAGCTGCATCATTTCGTGATGCCTGCGGCCTTGAAGGTGGCGAGTTCGTTGCGGATGATATATTTGCTCCGCTCGATACGACAGACTTCACTCCCTACATGGACCCGATCCTGGACAGCGGCGCTGAAGCCTTGATCGTCACCTGGGCCGGCGGTGGTTTCGTCCCGCTCATGCAAGCTGCCACCGACCAGGGCGTCTTTGACCAGACTGCTCTCGGTGCCACTTTCATTGACAATACGTTGATGCCGTTGTGGTATGGCAACGCAGTTGGAAGCACCAACGGAATCCTGTATCACTGGTCTGCCCCCGACAATGATGCCAATGATTTCCTGGTTGCCGAACAAAAGGCCCGCTATGGAACCATGCCTGACCTGTTTGCAGGTGATGGTATGAACGCTGCCATAATGTTGGTAGAAGGATTGAAGGCTACAAACGGCGATGCATCTGCGGACGCATTGATAGCAGCCTTTGAAGGCATGACCTTTGATGGTCCTAAAGGCGAAGTTTATATCCGTCCTGAAGATCATGTTGCCATTCAGGATATGTATATTCTCACACTTGTCAACCTGACAGACCCGGATGCTGATTTCTACGAATATGTGGAAACCACCCGTCCTGAGCCTCCCTGCTTGCTGCCCGAGGCTTTGAAAGATCGCTGTGGCGATCTACCCTACGGCTCCTTGAGCGGAGAGTAATCCCTCGTCCGTTGTACAATAGGTCTCTGGGAGGTAATATCCTCCCAGAGACTTTAATTGGATCATGTTATGCTCCGCCACCGCTCAGGATGGATTTATTTTATTTGATGGATATGCCCATGGACTCTGAAATCATTTTCGAAACAATTAATCTGCGCAGGGACTTTGGTGCTCTTGTAGCTGTGGATAACGTCAGCATCAAAGTTCGCAGGAATACCTTGCACGCCATCATCGGTCCCAATGGGGCAGGCAAGACCACCTTCTTCAATTTGCTGAGCGGTAACATCGAACCAACAAGCGGACAGGTGATTTACAAGGGACGTGATATCACGCATCAGCCTGTTCATCGCACCATCCATTTTGGGATCGGTCGCTCTTTCCAGATCAGTAATATCTTCCCCAATTTGACGGTTTTTGAAAATGTACGTTTGGCTTGCCAGGCACTGGGTGGAGACAATTTCAAGTTTTGGCAGGCTGCTTCTGTTTTCGAAAAATACGAAGAACGCACGTGGACTGTCTTGGAGCGTGTTGGCTTGAAGGAACGTGCCCTTGATCTGGCGCGTACATTGCCGCATGGTGCTCAACGTAAACTGGAATTGGGTATGATCCTTGCACCCGATTCGGAAGTGCTATTACTGGACGAACCAACCGCAGGCATGGCAGCGGAGCAAGTTCCTGAATTGATCGCACTTGTTCAGGACATTCAAAAAGCTGGAAACAAAACTGTCATGCTGGTGGAACATAATATGAATGTAGTCATGAGTGTCTCGGATACGATCACTGTCATGCATCAGGGGCAGGTACTGGCAGAAGGAACGCCCTCTGAGATCGCTGCCAACAAAGATGTGCAAAAAGCTTACCTTGGCGGTTTGTATGAGTTGAATGTGTGAGGTTGCATGGATCATATTCTAGATGTACAGGATATCCATACATTTATTGGGCAGTATCACATCCTTCAGGGTGTGAGTGTGCAAGCACT
>DATHRQ010000027.1:0-3874 GCA_035465095.1 Anaerolineales bacterium
TTCGATCCGGATAAACGCAAAACCTTTTGCTTTGAGCATGGGAATAATTGTATCAATGATTGCAGCGACCTTCTTGCCGTGTCCCTTGCCGTCATGCAGGACAATGACCGAGCCGGGCAGCGTGTGGGTGAGAATCTGATCGACTGTCCGTTGGATGGGTTGGATGAAATGCAAGGGCATATTGTCCCACAACACCAGGCGATAACCCGACTCGTTCAACCGGGATAATATTCTCGCGGTAAAGAATCCATATGGCGGGCGGACGTGGCGGATCGATTCAGGAGAAATGCCGCAAGCTTTGGCAATGGCATTTCGCGACCGATTCAGGCCTCCCATGAGCGTTGAGGCGATTTCGATGGGGAAGGGGATATGGCGATAACAATGGATCGCAAGTTGATGTCCAGCATCGTATATCTGTTTTACAGGATGTGGATAACGCTCAACGCTTTGCCCGATCAAAAAGAATGTTGCCTGGACGTCCTGCTTTGCCAGCACGTCCAAGACCTGCGGCGTGTCACGCGGGTGCGGACCGTCATCAAAGGTCAGCGCGATCTGGTTAGGTGAGGCGCTGCCGTGAACCAGGATGCTTGGATGGCGTTTCTGCAGGGAGCGGTAAAAGTTTCTTAATGAGTTAAGGGAGGACATTTAATAATGAGCAATCAAAATGATTTGATCTTGGCATATGGATAAGAGTAATAAACATGTGACAAGGACTTTGGTTTAATTTTATCAGGTGAAACCTTATCAGCCATCCGTGGAATAAACAAACGAAAATAAACCATGCATATATCCACCCAGGCTGGTTTGTAGGTGGCGGGATGTGCTAATTTTGAGTAACGCGGGTAAAGGATGATAGAGATTATGAAGTGCAGAGAAAAAATAGTGGATCAGGTCAATTCAATCATTTAATGTGGCATTTCGCTCTTGTATGGCTTCGCAATGACAAATAGACGTCCCCAGGATGGATTACCTTCCCTTGCGATACAGGTCTGAAGGATAACCTGCCCCGGCCTGTTATATACTTTTGTGAATAATTCCGGTGCCGTCAGAACATGTCCACCGTCTAAATTCAGGAAATCACTTGTCACACTGTTGGGCTGCAGAGCTTGATATTGCAAAATCTCTGTGATTGAAACGACCAAAATTTTTCCATCCCCATAGATCAAATATATTTCCTGCCCCTTTTCCAGGGAAGCAAACCCCTCTCCCGCGAGATAGTTATGAGCCAACAGACCTGTGGATTTGAAATCGGACGCCAAACCAAACTGGGTCACGGTGTTTTTTTGATTTGAAACATATCCATTTCTTCCCGAGGGTTGTTGGACAATGGATGCGGCGAGGACTTCTGGAATATAGATGCCGCGCAGCTCATCAGCCTGACCATTTCTCAATTCATCAGTAAATGCTTTAAGAGGGGGCAGGGAGGAAGCGTGATGAATATTGCGTGCCTTCACAATGTCTGTGGGAACTGATGTCAGGAGCAGGATAAAGAGTAAAAGGATTATTTGGATTGAGCGGTGAGATCGTGGCGCCATTTTGATTTTCCCGGGCACCCGTTGTTTCCGCTTGCGAAATGAAATTTTCATTTCGGCAACCTGGCTGTCTTACCAATATCAAATTGGTATCAGACCCATGGCTTTGCGTCGCCGGTTTTCACCGGGTTTGCCCTTACGAATATTTATTTTTTGATCGTGATGGTAATTATACTTTCCCATCAGAAATATGGCCCACTTGTGGCTCTCATTTGGTTTACAACATTGAAAAGAAACCATCTACTTTCGATCACCAATTTGGGTCTTGGGGGGCAGAAGCGCTTGGTCGATTGTTCAAGTTTGAGACATCCCAAATTCGTGCGAAACGGGAAAAATAGTGTAGTTGATCCCTTAAATTTTATTTCAATTTCATTACAAGGCAGGAGAGGTTTATTTATTTTCTGCATTTTTTTACGATTTACAAGCAAAAATCGCAGTTTTTTGCTAAGTTTCACAAAAATTTGTTTAAGTCATGAAAGCGCCCGGTAACTTCTTACTTGGTGATGCGTCATGTGGTCAAGATTACAAAAGTGAAAGGTAATGCAATATTGATTTCTTCCAATTCTCATATTTTCATTTCTTATTTTGGAAGAATCACAGGAGTATCACAATGAGAAAGAGAACCAAATTAACAAATTTATCGAAGGTCATTTTATTTTCATTGATCTTATCCCTTGTTTTTCCGATGAATGTTTTTGCCGATGGGACACCCCCGCCCCCGACAGAAACAACTCCGCAACCACCAGCAACAGAACCGGCGGCAACTCAGACATCCGTATCGGACGAAACCACTGCAACCGTACCCGCAGCAACCAGCACACCTGTTCCGCAAGAGACACTTGCAACTGAAGAATCAGCCATTATCCAATTATCTCCAACAGCAACACCTACAGCGGAACAATCGACGACACCTGATGTGCCTATAACGGAAGAGATAAACGATGTCAGCCTGATTGAAATCGTACAAACGGCTGCCGAAAACGACGTGACATTGGCCGACCCGAGCGGACAACCTTTAGGCTTGGCGAGCACCGAGTCGGCTGAAACGCTCACTTCGGGTGATCCATACTTCACAAGTGGCGGCGTACTATATGCTTTTACATTTGCCGATTGCGATCCGGTTACTCCTGGGAATCAACCCTGCTCTTCACCGATCCAGGCAGCCCTTGATTTTTCGGTGACTCATCCTCCCGATTCGCTCTTGGCACCGGATGGCGTAATGAGGCAGACAATTTATGTTGAACCTGCCACCTATTACGAAGAATTGGTCATTACTACTGCAAACCTGACCCTATGGGGGAACCCCGGTGATTTAAACGTAGCCGGCGCTTCGGCTTCCGCCCCGGTATTGGATGGTTCGACTTCTGGTTCAGGTTCGGTGGGCGTCACGATCAGTGCCGAAGGGGTTACGCTGATCGGCTTTATTATCCAGAACTTTGATACAGCGATTTTCCAGGATGTGGTGGTCGGAAGCAACACCGTTTCCATTACGAACAATACGATTTCGAACAACGGGGTCGGAATTGAAGTGCATAATGATGTAGGATCGCCAGGGACCGTTGTAACCCAGAATGTCTTTCAGGACAATTCCTCCTTCGACCTTGTAAACGGCGTTCCGGACGACAACAATGTTCAATTTATCAATGCGCCGAATAACTATTGGGGCTGCCCATCAGGTCCTGTGGTCGCATATCGAGTATTTGTGGTAGCACAGGGCAAGAAAATCTATACCGGTGCCTGGGGTTACATCGATTGGGCTACAAAGCATGATTATGGCGTGAACGGCGATGGCGACGATCCCGATCCTGCCTGTGCCGTCCTCTATGGTTCGGATGAGTTGTTTGACTTTCAAATTAATACAAAAAGCTACTCGCCCTATAAGATAAATATTGGCACACTGGCTCTTCCCACCAACACACCAACCAGTATACCTACAAGCACGCCAACCAATACAGCGACAAACACGCCAACCAACATACCGACAAATACACCTACGAACACAGCGACGAATACACCTACAAACACACCGGTGAATACAGCGACCAACACGCCTACCAACACGCCGACGAATACACCGGTAAATACAGTGACGAATACACCCACGAACACACCGGTGAACACAGCAACCAATACACCCACGAACACACCCGTAAATACAGCGACCAATACACCGATCGCTACACCCACCGGTACACCGGTCACTAACTCCACCTCAACGCCCGTTCCCCTTCCACCTTCGGTGACGACACCGGGTATCATTCCCGTAACAGGTGACGATGAGTTTCATCAGATTGCAGCTGGTATCGCGCATACATGTGCGATCACACCTCAGGGCGGCGTCC